>NZ_JBHXQY010000028.1:0-65055 GCF_042716955.1 Nocardiopsis sp. NPDC058631
GGCTCAGAGCCCGCGTGGCCGAGCAGAGCATGACCCAGCCCGCCGTCGTGCCTCCAGCCTCGGAGAGCCCGGAGCGGGCGCCCCCTCGGCGGGCACCGACTCCGGGGGCACCGACTCCGGGGGGATCCCCTCCGGGGCCGGCTGCGTGGTCGGGGAACCCTCGGACGGGGGATCCGGCGACGGGGCCGCGGCGGACGCCGCGGCCCCGCCCGTCCCCGCCGGGAACGCACCCGGGGACGCGGGTCCGGTCCGGCCGGTGGTGCCCTACTGGCTCTCCCAGATCCCCTATCTGCTGGTCATGTCGGCCCTCGCCGCCGGGATCGTGGTCGTGGCGGCGGCCTACTTCAAGCGCGGTCCGGCGATCATCGCGGGCGCGCTGCTCCTGGCGGCGGCCTTCCGGCTGTTCCTGCCCAAGGACTGGATCGGCATGCTCGCGGTCCGCCGCCGCTGGGTCGATCTGCTCACCCTCGTCGGCCTCGCGGTCCTGCTGATCGTGCTGGCGTGGGTGGCGCCGCAACTCTCCTCCTAGGCGTCGAATAAGCTTGACGTCGAGATACCGCGACACTGACAAGCCACCGTCTCCCCGGCAGGCACGGACACCGGGCGGGATCAGGGGATCGCCGCGCGCGCGGACCGGCTCCGGCCACGAACCGGCAGCCGCCTCCGCCGCACGAGGCGGTGGCGAAGACTGAAGGGACAGCCACACAGCCATGGCCAAGATCAAGGTCGAAAACCCCGTAGTCGAGCTCGACGGCGACGAGATGACCCGGATCATCTGGTCCTTCATCAAGGACCGACTGATCCTGCCGTACCTCGACGTCGACCTGAAGTACTACGACCTGGGCATCGAGGAGCGCGACCGCACCGATGACCAGATCACCGTCGACGCCGCCAACGCCATCAAGGAGTTCGGCGTCGGCGTCAAGTGCGCCACCATCACCCCGGACGAGGACCGGGTCGAGGAGTTCGGCCTGAAGAAGATGTGGCGGTCGCCCAACGGCACCATCCGCAACATCCTCGGCGGCGTCGTCTTCCGCGAGCCCATCATCTGCGAGAACGTGCCGCGTCTGGTGCCCGGGTGGACCAAGCCGATCATCATCGGCCGTCACGCGCACGGCGACCAGTACAAGGCCACCGACTTCAAGGTGCCCGGCCCCGGCACGGTCACCATGACCTACACCCCGGCCGACGGCAGCCAGCCGGTCGAGTTCGACATCGCGAACTTCCCCGAGGGGGGCGGTGTCGCGATGGGCATGTACAACTTCCGCAAGTCGATCGAGGACTTCGCGCGCGCCAGCCTGAACTACGGCCTGGACCGCGACTACCCGGTCTACATGTCCACCAAGAACACGATCCTCAAGTCGTACGACGGCATGTTCAAGGACGTGTTCCAGGAGATCTACGACGCCGAGTTCAAGGAGCGGTTCGACGCCGCGGGGCTCACCTACGAGCACCGCCTCATCGACGACATGGTCGCCTCCGCGCTCAAGTGGGAGGGCGGCTACGTCTGGGCCACCAAGAACTACGACGGCGACGTCCAGTCGGACACCGTCGCGCAGGGCTTCGGCTCGCTCGGCCTGATGACCTCGGTGCTGCGCACCGCCGACGGCAGCACCGTCGAGGCCGAGGCCGCGCACGGCACGGTGACCCGCCACTACCGCCAGCACCAGCAGGGCAAGCCCACCTCGACCAACCCGATCGCCTCCATCTTCGCGTGGACCCGCGGTCTGGAGCACCGGGGCAAGCTGGACAACTCCCCGAAGGTCCTGGAGTTCGCCAACACCCTTGAGGACGTCGTCATCAAGACGGTCGAGGGCGGGCAGATGACCAAGGACCTCGCGCTGCTGGTCGGCAGCGAGCAGGAGTGGCTGACCACCGAGCAGTTCCTCGCCGCCCTGGACGAGAACCTCGCCAAGCGTCTGGCCTAGGCCGTGCCCTCCCGGGCCTTCGCCCCGGTCCGCGGCCGTGCCGCCGCGGGTTCGCGGAGTCCCGCGGAAGGCGCGGTCCGGGCGCGCCCGCGGACCGTCCTGAGCCGACGGTCCGAAGCCGCGTCCGGGTGAGACCTTGACCACGCCCGGGTGCCCCCGTCACGGGGGCGCCCGGGCGTCGGTGTGCCCGGACCCCGAAACCGGACCGAAGGCGTCGGGAAAGCGGTCTTCGCGGGTTTTGTGGTCGGAAACCGAGGGAAGTTTCCCGCGTGTTTCCCGTGTTCGGCGTACGCGCGGGGGCTCGTGGTGGGAGGATGGCGGTGCCGGATCAGCGGGGCGGCGTGACGGTGCGACGTAGGACACGTGAACTGGATTCGCCCCTTACGCGAACTTTGACCTATTGTGGAGACACGCCGGTGAGAACCGGCAGGCCAGAGCGGGTGAAAGCCCGCTCGGCCACACGGACCGACGTGCCGGCCGTGCGCCCGCTGGGGGGTAGGCGCGCACAGTACGGAACGTCACGAAGAAGGGCCCGCTGCTTCGGCAGCGGGCCCTTCGCCTTTCTCCGACCGGGGCGGTCCCGCTTCCCGGACCGCCCCTCGGCCCCGCCCCCCGGGGCGCCGGACGTCAGTCCTCGAATGCGCTCTCGGGGATCGGCTCGCCCTCGCGCATGGCGGAGAACATCTCCTCCGACCGGACCTCGTCCCAGAGCACGACCGAGCCGACCTGGTCGATGCTCGGAGTGCTGCCCACCGGAACGGCCGTGGTCTGCGTGCCGCCCCGCATCGCCAGCAGCATCGTGGCCAGGTGCCGAAGGTGGTCGCCCTCGTCGACCATGAAGGTGTCCGTGCCCGCCGTCACCAGCGGGAGCGCCTGGAACGGGTTGAACATCGTGGACGGGGCGCTCGCCTCCGCGACCAGCGCGGAGAAGAACTCCCGCTGGCGGGCGATCCGGTCCAGGTCGGCACGGGGGGTGGCGCGGGTGCGCACGTAGCCCAGCGCGGTGCCGCCGTCCATCGTCTGGCAGCCCGCCTCGATGTCCAGCCCGGCCTTGGGGTCGGCCATGGGCTCCTCGGGGCACAGTTCCACACCGCCGACCGCGTCCACGATGTCGACGAAGCCGCCCATCCCGATCTCGGCGTAGTGGTCGATCCGCACGCCCGAGGCGCGCTCGAAGGACTCCACGAGGGGGGCCGGACCGCCGCAGACCTCCTCGCCACCCTCGTCCGTGCCGCACACGGCGTCGGCGAAGGCGGTGTTGATCTTGTTGTCGGCGTAGCCGGGGATGGCCATCGGCACGTAGGAGTCACGGGGGACGCTGACGATGGTGGGCTCACCGTCGTCGGGGATGTACAGCACCATGATCGTGTCGGTACGGCGGCCCTCGGCACGGCCGGTGGCCAGCTCCTGGATCTGGTCGTCGTCCAGTCCGTCGCGGCTGTCCGAGCCCACGATCATGAACGTCGTGCCGGGCTGGCGGTCCGGGCGGCCCTCGTAGTCGAGCAGGGCCTCCACACGGGCCAGGCGGGAGTCCGCCCAGAGGTAGAGGGCGGCAGGGGGCACCACCAGGATGATGAGCACCACCACGAGGACGGTCACGAGGGTGTTCCGCGTCCGCTTCTGCCGCTTCTCCCGGGCCTGTCGCTTGGCCCCCGTGCCGTCGTACTCGCGCCCGGCGTGGTGGGTGCGGCGCTTCGGCCGCTTGGGTCGGACCGGGGGGACCTCGTCGGCGGCGGGGAGCCTCCGGGTCCCGCCGACCGCCTTCTGCTCGGACTCGCGCGAGCGGTAGAGCTTCTCGAACTCGTCCGCACGGCCCGGGGTGCCGCCGCGCCGGAACACGCCCTGCCGGTCGTGCTCGCCGGTCGAACCGGACTCACCCCGGTTTCGTCGGTCAGCCATCGAATCGCCTATCTGCTCCGCGCCGTGGAGCGCCTGGTCGCCGCTTGGACCCTGTCTGATCGCAGAAAGAGTAGCCGGGTTCGCGCGGATGCCCCTGAACCGGGACCGAGGCACCCCTAGGGGGAGCAACCGGTGCTCACCGCAGCCGGTGCGCCCCGGCCGCGGGGACGGCCGCGCGCACACGCGGGGGCACCCAGCCGCTCGCGGCGAACTCCCTGGCCAGAGCAGTGGCAACACCCTCCACCCGCTCCTCCGCCACCAGGGCGAGGGCGGTCCCGGCCCACCCCGACATCCGCACTCCGCGGGCCCCGGACCGCGCCGCGGTCTCGGCGGACAGGTCCACCTGGGGTGTGGGCAGCCCGAACCGGCGCAGCGAGAGGTGCGAGGCGGACAGGATCGGACCGGTCTCCCCGAACCGCCCCGCGCGCAGCAGGCCGACGGCCGCGTTGAGCCTGTGCACCTCCGTGACGGCGTACTCCACCCGGTCGCGCAGGGCGGGCTGGGGCAGGCGCCGCAGCGCCCCGGGAAGGTCCTGGACCGAGCGCAGCGGTCCCAGCGTCCGCTGGGCGCGTTCGAGCTCGGCGGAGCGGACGGACCGGAGGTCGCGCCGGGGCAGGGCGCCGGTGTCCACGACGACCAGGCGCATCCCCTCCCCGGCGAGGTCGAAGGGCAGGACGGTCGTGCGCATGCTCCTGAAGTTCACCCGGACGGCGCAGCCCGGCCTCGCGGCCAGGGCCACCCGCTGGTCGGCGGTGGCACCCTCCGGGGGAGGACCGCCGTCCAGGTCGGCCAGCGCGAGCGACACCGCCGCCCCCACCGCTCCCGCGTACCCCAGGGAGGCCTGTTCGGGCAGGTCCGCGCCGAGGAGCACCCGCAGGCCCGGGGAGGCGTCCAGCCCGCCCGCCCGGCGCGCGGAGGCCACCGCCTCGGCCACCGCCCGCGCGGCGGTCTCGCGTGCCCGCAGGGTGCCGCTCAGCGTCGCGACGCGCAGTCCCGGGGTCGGGGCGGGCCCGACCGCCGCCGTCACCCCCCAGGGCAGCGCCGTGTAGAGGCCGACGCCGCCGCTGGCGGCGGTGTGCTCTCCCATGACGGCGAGCCGCCCGGGCGCGTGCCACACGCCTACGGGCGCCTCCCCGAACCGTGCCCGGAACCCCTCCGCCAGCGCGTCGGGGTCCGGTGCCTCCCCGGGCCATGATCCCCGCGGCCCCGCGGACCGCACACCCAGAACCGCGCGCAACCGCGCCCCCGCGCCCCCCACCGCTGCCCCCTCTTCCCGCCGACCGAATGCCTCCAGTCTGCCCAAGCCGTGGGAGTGCCCGACCCGGCGTGGAGGGTTCCCGGGATCGGCGCGGCGCCGCTAGGGTGGCGGTCCATCGGCGGACGCGGGCGGGGAGGGAGCTTGGTCTCAGTGCGGGATCGGGCCGCGGGCGCGGCCCGGCACTACCGGAACCTGGCGATGGACGCCTACTGGGAGCTGCGGCGCCGGAGCCCGGGTACCGACCACCTCGTGCGCGCGTACGAGCGCTACGCCGACCGCAACGGCAGCCAGCTGGCCGGGGCGGTGACCTACTTCGCCTTCCTGTCGTTCTTCCCGCTCCTGGCGCTGGCGTTCGCCGCGGTCGGTTTCCTGGCGACGATGCAGGTGGAGGTGGGCGACTACCTCCAGACGGCGCTGGACGACGTGCTGCCCGGCCTGTCGGACCAGCTGCCGATCGACCAGATCGCGAACGCGCGCGTGGGCGCGAGCGTCATCGGCACGCTGGGCCTGCTGTACGCGGGTCTGAGCGCGGTGTCGGCGCTGCGCGAGGCACTGCACTCGATCTGGCTGAAGAACTTCAGGGAGGGCCCGAACTTCCTGCTGCGCAAGGCGGGTGACCTCCTGGTCATGCTCGGCCTGGGTGTGGCCCTGCTGTTCGCGGTGGCTTTCACGAGCATCGCTCAGGCCGCCACCCACTGGCTGCTGTCACTGGTGGGGCTGGACGGCTCGTTCCCGGCCAACCTGACACTGCGCCTGCTGGCCCTCGCGATCGCCGTCGCGGTCAACATGGGGATCTTCGTGCTGGCCTTCTCGCTCCTGTCGGGCAGCGGGCGGCCGGCCCGGATGATGTGGCGCGGCGCCCTGCTGGGCGCGGTCGGGTTCGAGATCCTCAAGGCCGCCGCCGCGCTTCTGCTCTCGGGGACGCTCAGCAACCCCGTCTACGCCTCCTTCGCGGTCCTCGTGGGGCTCCTGGTGTGGATCAACCTGGTGATGCGCCTGACCATGTTCAGCGCGGCGTGGACCGCCACGTGGCTGCCGATGCCTCCCCCCTACACGGGGATGCTCCCGCTGCCGGAGGAGAACGGGATGGACTGGACGAGGCCGGCACCGGTCCTGTGGGTCCCGCGGAAGGAGCTGTCCGAGCACCGGTGGGCCCAGCGGGTGCTTGCCGGGTCGTTGTCCCTGATGGGCGCGGCGGGGGCCGCCGGGGCCGCCGCGTGGGCTCTGCGCAACCGTCGCGGGGACGGCGCCTGAACTGAGCGGTCCTCTCGGGAATTCGCGTTATTGCGAGACTCTTGTCCTGTATGCGGGTGGTGTGCGGAGGGTAGTCCTCCTCTGCCCCGGTTGACCGGTTCGCCGGGGCGTGCACGTGCGGCGGCCAGGAAGGCCGGCGGACCCCCCCCACGGAGGACAGATGGGAATCACATTCACGTCGTCCGAGCGCGCGACGCTCGGGGTGGAGTGGGAACTCCAACTCGTGGACCGGCGCAGCCGGCACCTGCGGCAGGAAGCACAGAAACTCCTCTCCGAACTCCCCGAACTCAGTTCGGAGGGCGCCGCGCCCCCGCTGCGGCACGAACTCATGCAGTCGCAGGTGGAGGTCGTGACCGGGATCTGCGAGACGGTCGAGGAGGCCAAGAGCGACCTCGGCCGCAACATCGACCGCATGCGGGAGGTTCTCGCTCCCTGGGGAACCACCCTGACCTGCTCCGGGACCCATCCGATCGACGACTGGCGGGATCAGGAGCTCAGTCCCGGCAAGCGGTACGGCGAGCTCGTCGAGCAGATGCAGTGGCTGGCCCGGCGCATCCTCACCTGTGGGGTCCACGTCCACGTCGGGGTGCGCAGCCAGGAGAAAGCCGTGCCCATAGTGAATGCACTTGCGAAGTATCTACCGCATTTTCTTGCTTTGAGTGCTTCTAGCCCATTTTGGGGCGGTCGTGACACTGGTCTGGCCTCCGCGCGGTCCGTCGTCTTCGGCGCGCTCCCCACTTCCGGGCCGCCTCCGAACCTGCCGCACTGGGCGGCTTTCGAGGAATACCTCGAAACGCTTCTCAGGGCAGGTACCATCGCCTCTATCAAGGAAGTGTGGTGGGACATCCGTCCGCACCCGGACTTCGGCACCATCGAGATCCGGATGTTCGACGGGATTCCCACCCTGCGCGAGGTGGGAATGGCCGCCGCGCTCTCTCAGAGCCTGGTGGAGATGTTCGATCGCCAGCTCGACCGTGGGTACGGTCTGCCCAGCCCGCCGTCCTGGCTGGTGAAGGACAACAAGTGGCGTGCCACCCGCTACGGACTCGACGCTCGTGTCATCACGGACGCACACGGAACCACCGTTCCGATCCGTGACGACCTGTACGAGCTGGTCCGCGAGCTGAAGCCGGTCGCGACCCGCCTGGGTTGTGCCGAGGACCTGGACCTGGTCTCCGAGATCCTGGACAAGGGTGCCTCCTACGAACGTCAGCGCGCGGTCATCGCCGAGGGCGGTTCCCTCGACGACGTCGTGGACATGCTCGCCGCCGAGCTGCATGGCGGTCCCACTTACGCGGAGGTCGGGGAGCCGGGGCACGCAAGACGTGAATGAAGAGGGGACCCCCGGATGCAGGGACGTGACCTGCCGGAACAGTTGACCGCTTTTCTGGCGCGCCATGAGCGTGAGTTCACCGGCTTCCGCCGAGACCTGCACATGCACCCCGAACTCGCCTTCGCCGAACACCGCACCACCGGTCGGATCGCCGAACGCCTGCGTGATGTCGGTCTCAACCCGCGTGAGCTCCCCCAGGGCACCGGGCTCATCTGCGACATCGGCTCCGGGGCCGGCCCGCTCGTCGCCCTGCGGGCCGACATCGACGCCCTGCCCATCACCGACGAGAAGGACGTCCCCTACCGTTCGACCGTCCCCGGCGCGGCCCACGCGTGCGGACACGACGTGCACACGACGGTCCTGCTGGCAACGGGGATCTTCCTCGCCCAGCAGGACCGGGCGGGTGCGCTGCCCGGCCGGGTCCGGCTGGTGTTCCAACCGGCCGAGGAGCTCCCGGGCGGCGCCGTCGAGGTGGTCAACGCCGGGGCCATGGAGGGCGTCGACCGGATCTTCGCCCTGCACTGCGACCCGCGCCTCGTGGTCGGCCGCGTGGGACTGCGCACCGGCGGCATCACCGCCGCCTGCGACCAGCTCATGGTGCGGCTGTCGGGTCCGGGCGGCCACACGGCGCGCCCGCACCTGACCGCCGACCTCGTCTACGCCATGGGCAAGGTCGTCACCGAGCTGCCCGCCGCGCTGTCCAGGCGCATCGACCCCCGGGCCGGGTTCAGCCTGGTGTGGGGCCGGATCAGCGCCGGGTCGGCGCCCAACGTCATCCCCGACGACGCCGTCGCGGAGGGCACCGTGCGCTGCCTGGACGACGAGGCCTGGCACGCCGCCCCCGACATCGTCAAGGGCCTGGTGGAGTCCGTGGCCTCCGCGTACGGCGCCCAGGCCGAGGTGACCTACCGGCGGGGGGTGCCGCCCACCATCAACGAGGCGAACAGCGTGGACATCATGCGCGAGGCGGTCGCCCTCGCCCTGGGGCCGGACGCCGCCGCACCCACCCCGCAGAGCCTGGGCGGGGAGGACTTCGCCTGGTACCTGGAGCATGTCCCCGGCGCCCTGGCCCGCCTGGGAACCCACTCCCCGGACTGGGACGGGCCGATGCTGGACCTGCACCGGGGCAGTTTCGACGTGGACGAGCGCGCGATCGGTGTGGGGACCCGCTTCCTGGTCACCACCGCGCTGACAGCGCTGGGGGAGGCCGCCGGCCACAGCGTACGGGCGGACAGCCAGGAGGCCCTCGCCTAGGTCGTGTTTTTTTGGATCCTTCCGGGCTCGCGTCCACCAGGCTTCCTCTCGCCGCGCCTCTGCGCTCGTGAAGCACAACCAGGCTGAACTTCGCACATCGTCTTGCGAGAGATCGCCTGGACGGCCGCTCGCCGACCCGAAAACCTCCAAAAAACACTCCCTAGGGCCTGGACGATCTTGTACTTGTGGACGGGGGCGCCCACACCCGCCACAAGTACAAGACCACGGAGGGAGGGCCCGCCGGGGGTCACACCCCCGCAGGGCGGCCCTTGCGCATCAGCCCCGCCGCGCCGGCCGCGCGGGCCGTGGCCAGCACCGCGGCCCGGCGGCCGAGCAGCCGGGGCAGGGCCGTGGCGACGACGTTGCCCGCGCGCGACAGTGCGCTCGGCACCGACCGGCGGCGGTCCAGGACGCGTACCAGCGCCGCGGCGACCTCGTCGGGCGTCTGGAAGTGCCCCGAGTACCCCTCGGTGCCGATCCCGTCGAAGAACTCCGTCCGGGTCAGCCCCGGCGAGAACACCAGGGTGCGTGGCCCGCTCCCGCGCGTCTCCCACCACAGTGCCTCGGTGAAGCTCAGCACGAACGCCTTGCTCGCCGCGTACACCGCCATCCCCGGGATCGGCTGGTAGGCGGCCATGCTCGCGATGTTGACCAGGTAACCGTCCGTGCCCAGCCGTCCGACGAACGCCCGTGACACGTCCACCAGGGCGGTCACGTTGAGCGCGAGCAGGGTCTCCAGCTCGTCGGGATCCTGGTCGGCGAACGCTCCGTCCGCGCCGACCCCGGCGTTGTTGACGAGGCCGGTCACGCGGATGCCGCGCCGGTCGACCTCGGCGGCCAGGTCCCGGCCCGCCCCGGGGCGGCCGAGGTCGGCGGAGACGGTCTCCACGCGGACGCCGTGGGCCCCGCGCAGTTCGGCGGCCAGCGCCTCCAGGCGGTCTGTGCGGCGGGCGACGAGTACCAGGCCGGTTCCGCGTGCGGCGAGCCGGCGGGCCAGGGCCGCGCCGATACCGGAGCTGGCGCCGGTGATGAGCGCGGTCTGGGAGGAATGATCGATGGTCATGCCGACACCTTACGCCATATGTGGCACTTAGTGTCGACTTCGCCCCCGGGTGTCTTCTCTTGTAGGCTGGCGGGGTGACCACTGGAGAACCGACACCCGGCCTGCGGGAGCGCACGCGCCGCGCGGTCCACCGCGAGATCGCCGCGGCCGGGATGGCCCTCTTCCTGGAGCAGGGCTTCGAGGAGACGGCCATCGAGCAGATCGCCGAGGCCGCCGGGATCTCCCGCCGCTCCTTCTTCCGGTACTTCCCGACCAAGGAGGACGTGGTCCTCGGCGACATGATCGACCGGGGTCACCGCGTCAGCGCCGCGCTGGCCGCCCGTCCGGCCGGAGAGGAACCCTGGGCGGCGGTCCGGGCGGCTCTGCTGGCGCTGCGGGAGGAAGGGCCGTTCGACCCTGCCGTCGACCTGCGGATCGCCCGGATGATGCACCAGGCCCCGTCCCTGCGCGCACGCCACCTGGAGAAGCACCTCGCCTGGCAGGAGCTCCTCGTCCCCGAACTCGCCCGGCGCCTGCGCCACACGCACGGGTTCGACGAGGTGACCGCCGAGCACCGCGCCGCCGCGATCGTCGCCACCGCGCTCACCTGTCTCGACGTGGCTACGGCGACCTGGATGCGCCTGGACGGTGAAGTCCCCCTCGAAGGGCTGTGGGACGAGGCGGTCGCGGCGGTCCGGGCCTGACACCGCCACGGGCGGACGCCGAGCCCCGACCGGAACCACTGCGGGCGCGACGTCGAACGCGCGCCGGCCGGCCGGTCCCACGGCGGCCTGCGACCAGCGACCAGCGACCCCTCGGAACGCCCCCTGTGGTGGACCGCCCTGTTGCGTGAGGGGCCTCCGGCCTGGCCGGTCCTGTGCTCATGGCCGATGACCCGCAGCCGGTCCCGGCGCCCGACCCGCAGGTACGAGATCACGGCGGCGTGGCGAGGGCCGCCCCGAGCTGGTGGCATCCTGAATCCATGAACCAGCCACTCACAGTTGAGCAGATCCGGCGGGCGCCCAAGGTGCTCCTCCACGACCACCTCGACGGAGGGTTGCGCCCGGCCACCATCGTGGAACTCGCCAGGGAGGCCGGCTACACCGACCTGCCCACCTATGACCCGGCAGAGCTGGGCCGGTGGTTCCGCGACGCCTCCGACTCCGGTTCGCTGGAGCGCTACCTGGAGACGTTCGCGCACACCACCGCGGTCATGCAGACCCGTGACGCCCTCGTGCGCGTCGCAGCCGAGGCCGCGGAGGACCTGGCCGCCGACGGCGTCGTCTACGCCGAGCAGCGCTACGCCCCCGAACAGCACCTGGAGGGCGGCCTCACCCTGGAGGAGGTGGTGGAGGCGGTCCAGGAGGGCCTCGAAACGGGCGAGAAGCGCGCAGCCGACGCGGGCCGCAGCATTCGCACCGGGCAGCTGGTGACCGCGATGCGGCACGCCGCGCGCTCCTCGGAGATCGCCGAGCTCGCGGTCCGCTACCGCGACGCGGGCGTGTCCGGGTTCGACATCGCGGGGGCCGAGGCGGGCAACCCGCCCACCCGGCACCTCGACGCCTTCGAGTACCTGCGCCGCGAGAACTTCCACTTCACCATCCACGCGGGCGAGGCGTTCGGGCTCCCGTCCATCTGGGAGGCCCTCCAGTGGTGCGGGTGCGACCGTCTGGGGCACGGCGTCCGCATCATCGACGACATCGCGTCGAACGAGAACGGGATCCCGCAGCTGGGCCGCCTCGCCCAGTACGTGCGCGACAAGCGCGTGCCACTGGAGATGTGCCCCAGCTCCAACGTGCAGACCGGAGCCGCCGAGTCCATCGCGGCGCACCCCATCGGCCTCCTGCACGACCTGCGCTTCCGGGTCACCGTCAACACCGACAACCGCCTCCAGAGCGGCACATCCCTCTCCGAGGAGTTCGCGAAGCTCTCGGAGGCCTTCGGGTACGGCTGGGACGACCTCCAGTGGTTCACGGTCAACGCCATGAAGTCGGCGTTCCTGCCGTTCGACAAGCGCCTGGCGCTGATCAACGGCACCATCAAGCCCGGGTTCGCACAGCTCAAGTGGGCGGCGACCTGATGGAGGGACAGAACCCGACCAGCCACTACTCCACCTTCTCGCGGGTGGCGGCGATCGTCTGGATCGTCATCGCCGTCCTGCTGCTGCTGGACGTGCTCTGGCGGGGGGAGGGGCGTTCCTCCTGGATCGCCGGGGCTCTGCTGGTCGCGAGCATCGCCGTGGTCCACCTGGCGTGGCTGCGCCCGCGGGTGGTCTCCACGGAGCGCGGGCTGCGGGTCGTCAATCCCCTGCGGGAGACGTTCGTGCCCTGGCCCGCCGTGGTGTGGGTGGACGTCACCGACGTCCTGAGGGTGCACACCCCGGGGCGGATCATCCGCTCCTGGCCGCTGCGCGAGACCAAGCGGCACAGGGTCCGGGACAACATGCGCCGGGACTCGGGTTTCCTCGACCCGGGCCAGGACGACGAGGACCCCACGACGATGCGCCCGGTCGACCTGGCCGCGCGCCGGCTGCGCCAGGACGCCGAACAGCGCAAGGCCCGTCCGCTCAGCGGCCCCGTCAGGGACGTGGACGAGGCCGGGCCCGCCGCACTCGGGGCCGGGGACGAGCCGCAGACGATGGTCCCCGTCGAGGTGATCGTGGTCCTCGGAGCGACCGCGGTGCTGCTCATGGCGGTGTTCCTGCTCGCCTGAGGCGCGCCGGACCGGACCGGCCCCGGCCCTTCGCCGACGCGGGGGCGGCCGGGTCCGCCGTGTCCCCGGCGGGGGTTGACGCGAACCCGTGGGTTCTGGTTAGGTAAGGCATGCCTAAGGGAGAGGGTTCCGGGTGGGCGGGCTTCGCGCGGATGGCCACCTGACCGGAACCCCGATCCGAGGGCAACGCGCGGTTCAACTGAATATCGGGAAGTAGAGAAGGGTGTCGGAGTCGCGAGTCCAACGGGATCTGCGGGGATTTCGCGCGACAGACGACACCGGGGCAAGCACTGCCTCCGGCCGGACCGCGGCCGGTACCGTCCATCCCAAGGCCTCGGGGTGTACGCTCGCCACGCCGGTACCGGGCGGGTCCGGTCGGAGGCGCCCCACCACTTCACGACGCTTCGGGCGACCCACGCGGTCGGGGTCCGCGGGGACCCCGCGATACACGGGTTCCGAGCGCGACGTCCCACGCGCGGCAGGACCCGGCACACACGTGCCGGGTCCTGCTTCTGTTCCCGCCCCCGCCCCGCCGTGCCGTTCGCACACGCGAGACCGTTCAGGCACGCGAGAGCAGCTGGTTCAGGAGTTCGCCCAGCCTCCGCGCCCGCCGCGTGACGACCTCCAGCGCGCGCTCGGCCCCGAAGGGTTCGAGTACCGGGCCCACGGCGTCGTTGCTGACGATCGCCAGCCCCAGGACCTCCGCGCCCATCTCCACGGCGGCGATGGTCTCCAGGGCGAGCGACCGCCCCACCACGTCCGCGCCCGAGCGGACCAGCACGTGCAGCTCGGACGGCGTCTGCAGCTGGGGGCCGACCGTGGACGCGTACACGCCCTCGGCGAGCGAGGGGTCCACCTCGCGGACGAGCCGGCGCAGGCGCGGGCTGTACGCCTCGGACAGGTCCACGAACGACGGTCCGGTCAGCGGGGAGCGCGACGCCAGGTTGATGTGGTCCCGGACCACCACCGGCTGCCCCGGGGCGAAGTCCGCGCGCAACGACCCCGCCGACCCCGTGAGCACGGCCGTCGCTGCGCCCGCGGCGAGTCCGGTGCGCACCGCGTGGACGGCCTCCGCCGGGCTGTAGCCCTCGTAGACGTGCACGCGCCCCATGAACACGACGACCCGCTTGTCACCCACCCACATGCTGCGGACCTTGGAGGAGTGGCCCTGCGCGCCGGGCGCGTGGAATCCGGGCAGCTCCGTCGCGTCGAACTCGATGTCGGGGGAGCCCAGCGTGTCCGCCGCGCCCGCCCAGCCGGATCCGAGCACCACCAGGGCGTCGAAGCTGTCGGCGCCGGTCCGGGCCAGCAGGTCCTGGGCGGCGGCGGAGGCCAGGTCCTTCGCGTTCTCCGTGGTCGTCGGCCGCTGCTCTGGTTCGCTCACACGACGGATGCTATATCCGGGTGGCCGCACCGTGACGGAACGCAACGCAGGCCCGGCGCGCGGGCGGATCGGGGCCGGACTCACCCCTCGCCGGGCAGGCACTCCCGGGCGAGCAGGTCCGACACGTACGACCCGGGCGCCCCGGCCTTCTCCGCGGCGGCGGCCAGTCGGCCCAGTTGGACCGCGGTGGGCAGGCCGCCCTCGTAGGCGTCGAGCAGGTACGCCCACGCCGTCACCGTTCCCAGGTCGGTCGTCGTGGCGCGGACCGTGACCCTGCGGTACGCGCGGGCCTCCCCGGCTCCGCCCCTCTCCACGACGCCCTCCCACGCGTCCAAGTGGGGTTCGTCCCATTCCATGACGTCGTACAGCGCGACGAAGACCCGCTCTCCGGGATCCTCCACCAGGGTCGCCAGGGCGCCGGAGGAAGCGGGAGGGCCCTCGCCGAACGTCAGCCGCCAACCCTCCAACCAGCCCGTGGTCAACAGGGGCGAACGCGGAGCCCGGCAGGCCATCTGCGCGGGATCGAGATTGGTGCCGTACGCGGCGTAGATGGACACGGGCAACATCGTAGACCCGCTGACCGGGGGTGCCTGAGGATTTCGCCAGTTGACATGGCCGACAATGGGAGGAAGCGATGAAAACTGGCGGAGCCACACCATGCCCGAATATCGCCCGGACCGGGAACGCGCGTGGGGGCTCCGACGTAGAGGGAGTGAGGCAGAGTGACGAAGGTCGTGATCATCGGTGGCGGACCCGGGGGCTACGAGGCGGCCCTGGTCGCGGCGCAGCTCGGTGCGGACGTGACGGTGGTGGACCGCGACGGCATCGGCGGTGCCTGCGTCCTCACCGACTGCGTGCCCTCCAAGAGCCTCATCGCCACGTCCACCCGGACCACGTACGTGCGCGAGTCCGACAGCCTGGGCATCCACATCCCGGGCTCCGGGGACTCACCCGTCCAGGTGGACATCGACGAGGTCAACTGCCGGATCAAACGCCTGGCCCAGGCGCAGTCCGACGACACCGCCGCCCGCCTCCACAAGGAGGGCATCCAGATCGTCAGCGGCGAGGCCCGGCTGGTCGACCCCCACATCGTCGCCGTCGGCGACCAGCGCCTGCGCGCCGACGTCATCCTCATCGCCACGGGCGCCCACCCCCGTGAACTCCCCACCGCCGAGCCCGACGGCGAGCGCATCCTCACCTGGCGCCACCTCTACGACATGGAGGAGCTCCCGGAGAAGCTGATCGTGGTCGGCTCCGGTGTGACCGGTGCGGAGTTCGCCAGCGCCTACCAGTCGCTCGGCTCCGACGTCACCCTCGTCTCCTCGCGCGAGCACGTCATGCCGACCCAGGACCCCGACGCCGCCGAGGTGCTGGAGGAGGTCTTCATGCGCCGCGGCATGACCGTCCTCAACCAGACGCGGGCCGAGTCGGTCGTGCGCACCGAGAAGGGCGTCCTCGTCACCCTCTCGGACGGCCGTACCGTCGAGGGCAGCCACTGCCTGATGACGGTCGGCATGATCCCCAACACCGGCGACCTCGGGCTGGAGGAGGCCGGGGTCCGCCTGGGCCAGGGCGGGTTCGTCGAGGTCGACCGGGTCTCCCGCACCACCGTTCCCGGCGTGTACGCCGCCGGTGACTGCACAGGGGTGAACATGTTGGCGTCGGTCGCCGCCATGCAGGGCCGCATCGCCATGTGGCACGCCCTCGGCGAGGCAGTCTCCCCCCTCAAGCTGTCCACCGTCGCCTCGACGGTGTTCACCCATCCCGAGCTCGCGGCCGTGGGCGCCAGCGAGGACGACGTGCGCAGCGGCCGGATCGACGGCCGCTCGGTCACCCTGCCGCTCAACACCAACCCGCGCGCCAAGATGAACGAGGTCACGGATGGCTTCGTCAAACTGATCTGCCGTCAGCACACCGGCATCGTGTTGGGCGGCGTCATCGTCGGCCCGCGTGCCAGCGAACTCATCCTCGGCGTGTCCATCGCGGTGCAGCAGCGCCTGACGGTGGACGACCTCGCGCACACCTTCTCGGTGTACCCCTCGCTGTCGGGCAGCGTGACCGAGGCCGCCCGCTCGCTGATGCTGGCCTCGCCCGAGTAGGCTCCGATCCGCCGGGGCCGCCGCGTGCGCAAGCCCGCGGTGGACCCGGTTCCCTTAACCGTTTTTGACACGGATCAAGTAATGTCTTGACGTGATCTGTCCCAAGTGCCAAAGCACCATGCGTACGTTCGATCGTCAAGGCGTCCACATCGACCGCTGTGACGGCTGCCAGGGCATCTTCCTCGACCGGGGAGAGCTGGAGCGCATCGCGGACGGTGAGCAACGCCACTACGGCGTCGCGCCGCCCCCCGACCCCCATGTCCAGCCCCGCTCCTACCCGCCGCGGGGAGGCGGTTACCCCGACTCCCCCGGTGGCTACCGAGGGGGGTACCAGGACTCGCCTCGCGGCTACCGGGACTCGCCCCGTCCCTACCGCGGTCGCCGCAAGGGATTCCTGGAACAACTCTTCGACTAGTACAGCCGAACCATCCATGCACCCGTTGATCTGTACACACTGCGGGGAGTGGGACGAGACCCCCGACACGGGCGCGGGGGTCTCCCTGCTGCGCTGTGCCTCCTGCGGGCACACCCGGCCCTTCCTCCGCATGCCCCTTTACTGCGTCTCGGGACCGAGCGGCACCGGCAAGTCCACCATCGCCGGACTGCTGCTCGAACGCCTCCGGGACCGCTTCGTCGTGCTCGAACAGGACCTGCTGTGGGTCAGCGGCCTCCGCGACCCGGCGGGCCACCACCGCCACTTCCGGTCCACCTGGCTGCGCACCGCCGCGATGGTGCAGCAGAGCGGGCGGCCCGTCGTGCTCTGCGGGACCGTCGTGCCTCCGGAGTTCGAGCCACTGCCCGAGCGCGCCCTGTTCACCGGCATCCACTACCTGGCGCTGACCTGCGAACCCGAGACCCTGGCCGAGCGTCTGCGTGCCCGCCCGACCTGGCGCGAGTGGGACGGGGAGCGGATCGCCGACAACGCCGACTTCGCCGCCTGGGTGGCCGCCGAGGCCGCCCGCCTCGAACCGCCCGTGACCCTGGTCGACACCACGCACGCGGCCCCCGCCGACACCGCGGACGCCGTGTGCCGGTGGATCGGGGACCTGCACGCGGCCGAGACCGCCGGACGCTGAGGCGCGTCACCGGTCCTTGAAGTAGCGGAACAGATGCCTCTCCCGCACCAGCGAGACCGCCACCGCGGCTCCCGCGAGTGCGGCGAGCGCCGCGGCCGCGGGCCCGCGCGCGTCGACCATCACCGCGTCCCACGGGTCGGCGGGGTTGCCGAGGTGCGCGGCCACCACCAGGGAGCAGAGCGCCGGCACCAGCCCCGCCAGCGCCCACACGGCGGTCTCCAGGACCGCTCCCGCCAGGAGGGACCCCCGGGCCACGCCCACGTGCAGCGCACCGGCCAGCTCCAGTCGGCGCAGCCGTACCGAGACGAAGCCCAGCACCAGGCCGGCCAGGGCCGCCGCGGGCAGCGCGAACCGGGTGGGCCGCTCGGCGAACTCCGCCGACCCGTCGAAGGCGGCGCCCAGGGTCGAGTTGAGCTGGCCCTGGGTGACGGACAGGCCAGGGGCCGCCCCGGGGCGCACCGCCCACCGGAGCAATTCGTCCGCCCCGTCCGTCGGCGGGCGCACGTCCGCCCAGCACTGGTC
This sequence comes from Nocardiopsis sp. NPDC058631, assembly GCF_042716955.1. Taxonomy (NCBI): domain Bacteria; kingdom Bacillati; phylum Actinomycetota; class Actinomycetes; order Streptosporangiales; family Nocardiopsidaceae; genus Nocardiopsis; species Nocardiopsis sp. NPDC058631. The sequence goes on from NZ_JBHXQY010000028.1 coordinate 17,762, forward strand.
GAACACCCCGGCCGCGGGCTCGGGCACGAGGACGGCGTAGCCGAGGCGGCTGTCGCGCCCGTCGTCGGGGTAGTCGAACACCCCCGCCAGGGTCACCGGCCCGGCGTCGGTCTCCACAACCTGCCCCGGGCCCGCCCTCAGGGTCTCCGCGGTCCGGGAGGACACCCACACCCCCGACGCCGACTCCGCGCGCACCCCCAGCACCGCGGCCATTCCCGGCGTGACCCGGTAGGCGGGCAGCCGGTTGTCGGGCATGGCGGCGAGCAGAAGGGTGCCGTCCTCGGCCAGAGCCCCGGAGGAGGCGACCCCGGGGACACCTTCGAGGGCGTCGCAGGCGTTGCCGTCGACGTTCGCGGCGACGCTCAGCACCCGGACCGAGGCGCCCGCTGCGACGAACTCGGCCGCGCGCTGGTGCAGAGCCACGACCGCGCGCGCGTCGGCGACCGCCAGGCTCCCCACGATTGCGGCGAAGGAGAGGCCGAACAGGGCTGCGCGGGAGGTGCCGGAGCGCAGGTTGCGCCACACCTCGCCGAGGAGTTCACGGCCGTTCATCCTCCACCGCCCCGAACGGCGGGTGGGAGGACCGCCGTGGTCGGCGGCACTGTCCTGCGGTGAGTTCTCACGAGTTCTTCCCTGATCTGGTCGTGGAGGGCGCCGCCCCGGGGCCGGTGGGCGGTGACCGGAGGCGCTATCCTGGCCGCAGCGGGACCGGGCGAGTGCGTTTCGCCCGGTCCCGTTCCGTGCGCCGCGTCGGACCGCCACGGGGTCCCCGGGCCTACGGGCACCGCCGTTCAGCGGACGGTGCGGACCTGGTCCTGGAGGTCGATGACGTGCGTGCAGGCGTCCCGGGTGTGCGGGTCGTGGGTGGCGATGACGACGATGGTCCGCTCCCGGGCGATCGCACCGAGCGTGGCGTTGACCGTCTCCGCGGTGCGCAGGTCCAGCTGCGCCGTCGGCTCGTCCACCAGGAGCAGGTCGGGGGCGGAGCACACGGCGCGGGCGAGCATGAGCCGCTGTGCCTCACCGCCGGACAGCTGGCGGAACGGCCGGTCGGCGACGGTGTCCAGCCGGAAGTCGCCCAGGACCTCGCGGGCGCGCTCCTCGGCCTCGCCACGCCGTCGGCCCCGGGCCAGCAACGGGAGCGTCACGTGGTCCAAGGCGGTGCGTCCCGGAACACCGTAGGGGTTCTGGAACACCCAGCCGGTGCGTTCCACCCCGGTCGTTTCGACACTCCCGGCGGTGGCCTCCACCCACCCCGCCAGGATCGAGAGCAGCGTGGACTTGCCGCAGCCGGACGGTCCGCACAATCCGGTGATCCGTCCTGGTTCAAGGGTGAAGGAGAGGTCCTCGAACAGCATCGGGTCGTCCCCGAAGCGGTGTCCCAGGCCGCTGGCCCTCACACTCCTCGTGTTCACGCGCCCCCCTCACAGGACTCCCGGGCCAGGGCGGAACCCAGGTCGACCTTGTCGGGCAGACCCGCGCCGTCCTCCACGGGAACGACGACGGAGCTGCCGACGCCCGAGCCGATGATCCGCACCGCGTAGAGGGAGCTGCCCGAGCGCAGGCAGCCCGTGTCACCGGAGACGCCGAACAGCGCGCCGGGCGGGACCCGCGAGGCGTCCACGTGCTCGTTGAGCGCCACTGAGCCGGTGAGGGGTTCGCCCTCGCCCGCCACGGCCGCCCGCGCCTCGGGCGTGTCCGCGAGCTCGCGCAGGAAGTCGGGGTCCTCGGCCACCCCCTCCTCGTCGATCGGTCCGGTGACCCCGGCGACGGTGAGCCGCCGGTCGCCGGGCACGTCCAGGTCGGGGACCGAACTGAGGCGTGCCCCCTCCAGCGCGCCGGGCACGCTGGCGAAGGAGCCGCCCGCGGACGCCGCGGAGCCGGGCGCGGCCTTGCACTCCTCGAAGGTCACCTTGGAGGAAGGTATCCAGACCACGTCGGCGAGCTCCACGGAGCCGCTGGGGTTCCTCACCCCCGCGTCCAGTTGGAGTTCGCGGACGGCCTGGTAGGTCTGCCACCCGTACACCCCGTCGACCGCCACCGGGTGGTCGAGCCGGCCCAGCTCCTTCTGGAGCGCCCGCACGTCGCCTCCGCGCGTCCCCCGGCGGAGGTCGCGGTACAGGGGCATGGACGTGGCCAGGGCGATGACCGGCCGGTCGTTCACGCGGGCGGCCTCCTCACCCGACGACAGGGTCGCCCCGTCCACGCACGCGGACGCCGTGACCCGGCCGGTCCCGCCGAAGGCGAGGTCGAGGGTGGGCGAGGTCGTGAGTTCGACCTCGACGCTGTGTGCGTCGTCGAAGGGTTCGTGGAGGACCGGTGCGCTGTCGATGTCCGTCGCGGCGGCGAGGTCGGCGGGCGGGTCTGCGGGACGGAGCAGGAATCCGGCGGTGCCTCCGGCGGCGAGCAGGAGCACCGCGGACAGCAGCACCATCCCACTGGGACGAGTCTTCACGTGCGTTTCCCGTGGTCGGCCCGCGGACCGGGGACGGTCCGCGGGAACGGAAGAGGTGTGGAGGCGCGTGGGAGGATCACTAGCCCACGCTGCCGTTGTCGCCTCCGGAGTCGTGCTGCAGACCGGCTTCGGACATGCAGTCGGCGAACGCCTCGCTCTCCACGTCGACGGAGGCCTCCTCGGGCGGGGACATCATGTCGGTGCCCAACTGCTCGACGGTGTAGGACTCCGGGGCCAGTCCCTCGTCGACGAGGCAGTCCACGACGGTGTCGCCCTCGGGGCCGAGGTCGGCCGCTCCGCCGGCGTTGGACTCCTCGGACACACCATTGTCACCCTGGGTGGTGGAATCCGTTTCGTCGACGGACACGGATCCACCCGGTTCGGAGGTGTCGCCCCCCGCCGCGCAACCGCCGGCGACCACTACCGCGGCAGCCGCGCAGAGGAGCGGAAGGACAATGTAATTCTGATTGTTTTTCATGTTTTCCTCGTTTTCGTCAGCCCGTGGATATGGCGAATCCCGCCATATAGAGACACAGGTTGGTTGCTTCGTCGGAAGGGTCGAACGGGGCGTCGGAGAAAGCGTCCTCCAGATCCTCGTCGAACTCGTCCGGCGTGTAGGAGTCCGGCTCGATGAGGCCCTTGTCCTCCAGGCACTGGATCGCGGCCTGACGCGGATCCTCGATGCCCTCGGGGTTGCCGAGCTGGAGCGAGTAGGCGCTCTCGATCAGCAGGATCGTGCCCTCGGCGCAGTCGGCGCTGGTCTCCATGTGGGCGTTGTTCGCCTCCTCGTATGCTTCCTGGTCCTGCGGGTCGGCGTCCACCTCCCACTCGGTCAGCTGGTAGAGCCCGTTGGGAAGCTTGGTGTAGGTCTCCCGCAGGCCCGCCGCGTCGGCGCACTCCGTGTACCTGTTGAACGCCTCCTCGTAGTCCTCCTGGGTGATGCCGCCGTCCTCGATGGCGCGGTCGAACACCTCCTGCTCGAAGTCGGTGCCCGCCCTCTCGCGGAGGCTCTCGAACTCGGTGAGCAGGCCGGGGCCCAGCGGGCTCTCGGTCTCCCCGCCCCCGCCCGAGCAGGCGGAGAGGGCGAGCGTGAGTAACAGTGCGCCGCGGAGGGCGCGCGCGGTCGTGGTCGACGCCATGGTGGTCAGCGGTTCCCTTCGGTCTTCCCGCCGTCCACGGCGGCCGCTCGGGGGCGGGACCGGGCGAGTGCGTTTCGCCCGGTCCCGCCGTTCAGCGGAGACTCAGTCCGTGGACCGGTCGGGTGTTAGCGGAAGGCGTATCCGGCCACACGGGGGTAGGAGCCGTAGCTGTCCGCCGCGCGGGCGCTGGAGCTGTGCGTGGTCCACCCGGTGGCGGCCGAGTAGTTGCCGTGGGTCGCCCAGGAGCGGCCCTGGTAGCTGCAGTCGGCGGTGTTGGTGCGGCCCCACGAGTAAGACGGGCCGATGGTGGCGGCGCCCCAGCGGCACGCCGCCTCGGCGGGGGTGGCCGTCGCGACGGTGGAGACGAGTCCGCCGCCCATCAGCAGGGTGAAGGCGAACAGCACACCGGCCATCCGCGCCCCCATTCGGGGGCGCGAAATGCCCGAACTTGTCTGGTTCGACATGTTTTTTTCCTTTTGAGTTAAAGTGATTATTCGCAGCGCTGCATTTCGTTTATACCCCAGCCCAACCGCGAATCCAATGTGGTTGTGTGCCCACTTGTGTCCGGCTACGGAAAGTCAGTTCGGACAGTGATCTCCGGATGGTCTCCGCGGAGGCCGTTACACACGGTCATCATGGCTCCGGGTAGTCGTGGCGACCTTGCGCGGAACTCCATCCTCATTACTGGGAGTAGTGGTTCTGGCCGGATGCGGTCGGTACGCCCGGCGGTCGAACGGCAACCCGGCCGGTGTCAGGACCAGGGCGAGGAGGACGGACGCGCCCAGCACCCCGGCCAGGCACGCGGCCAGCAGCGGCCAGGGCACGACCAGGGGCCACGTGGGGTTGGCGAAGCCCGCCCTGTAGGTCTCGGCGGCCACGCGCGCCGCGCCGACGCAGACCCCCGCGGCCGCCCCCCAGACCACGCCGACCGCCGCCACGACGCCGCTCTGGGCGGCACCCAGCCGTCGTCCGGTGCCCGGATCGGCCCCGACGGTCACCAGGACCACCGCGTCCCGCCGGGAGTCCGCCGCGGCCAGCCGGACCGACACCAGGCAGGCTCCCGTCGCGACCACCGCGGCCAGCCCCAGCATCAGGGCCATCTGTCGCGTCCGGGGGGAGGAGTACGGACTCTCCACGGACAGGTCGGCCCCCGCCGCCTCGCGCACGGCCGCGCGGGCGCGGTCGGCCTCCGACTCGGAAGGGGCGCGGGAGACCGGGCCCACCATCCCCACGGCGGTCGCCCCCAGGTCCCACTCCCGTGTCAACGCCGGGGGGACGATCAGCTCGTACTGGGCACTCGGCCAGTCCACGGCGGTGGCGGGCACCTCCAGGACCCGGCCCTCGTACCCGGTTCCCGGGCCGTCCGGCACATCGCCCTCGCGCATCCAGGCGAACTCCACGCGCGCGTTGCCGTCCGACCACAGATCGAGGTCGCGCGTCACGACCACACGACCCGCCTCCAGCGCCCGAGCCGCCTCCTCGGCGCCCGGTAGGTCCAGGGCCCGCACGAGGGTGCCGTCGTCGACCAGCGGGTTGATCCCGCCCTCGGTCTCCCACCAGGACAGACGGTTCTGGTCGCCGTTCTGCTTCATCGGCGCGCAGTCGGGTGAGTCCAGCGGCACCTCGTCCGGCACGGGTTCGGTCCGGATGCTCACCGGCGGCCACACCGCCCAGTCGGGGCAGGGCTGCCCGGGGTCGGGCAGGGGGTGCACCCACAGCGGGGTCTGCGCCATCAGGACGGTGACCGGGGAGCGCACGGGCAGGTGCTCCGTGAGGGCCGACGCCGTGTCGTCCGCGTCGTCCGCGCCGACAGGGCCGGGGAAGTGCACCAGGACGCTCCCCGTCGCGGCACGCGGGTGGTGCTCGGACCCCTCGAAGGCCACCGCCGACGCCGTCGTGACGGCCACCGCCACGAGGAGGGCCACCGCGGAGGCGACCACGGTGACCGCCGCCGTCGTGCGCTCCCGGTGGCGTCCCGCGTCCCGCAGCGCCAGCCTCCACGCCAGCGGAAGGCGGCCGGCGGCCCCGGTGAGCGCTCCGACACCCGTCGGAGCCCACAGCACCGCGCCGAGGGCCGAGGCCACGGCACCGGGCACGAACAGGTCCGCGCGGGGCAGGACGAAACCGCCCCCGACCAGGAGTGTGCCCGACAGGAGGAGGAGGGCGGACAGCACGGCGCGGCCCCAGCCCCGTCCGCGCGGGTCGGACGGGCGCTCCGCCAGCACCGCCGCCGGATCGGTCCGCCCCGCGCGCAGGGCGGGAGGGAGGGCCGCCACCAGGGACACGAGGACACCCAGCCCCAGGAGCAGAGCCGCGTCGCCGGGCGGAAGGACCAGTTCGGGGTACTGGGCGTCACCGCGCGACCGCAACACCGCCGCCACCGCCCACGCGCCTGCGACGCCGAGGGCCGCGCCGACCGCCCCGCCGACCACCCCGACGGCCAGGGCTCCGCAGAGCACGATCCCGCGCAGCGTCCGGGAGTCTGCCCCCTGGGCCGCGACCAGGGCCAGCGTGTGCTCCTCGCGCCTGGCGCGCACCGCGAACGCCGGTCCGACGATCAGGCAGGCCAGCAGGGAGGCACCCGCCACGAACCCCGCGTACGGGGCCAGCGAGTCGGGCCGGTCGGCCGACGGGCGCGCGGAGTGCAGGGGGACCGCGGAGTCAGGAGGAGGCGCCGCCACCACGTCCCGGCTCACCACGGAGGAGCCCGCCTCGTTGATCCGGAGTACGTCGTCCCAGGTGATCGGGGTTTCTCCGGTGACGAACCAGACGGCGGAGGCGGTGGGCGAATCCAGATCGCCCCCCGTGTCCACCAGGGTCCCCGGGGCCAGTACGAGGTCCGCGGGATGACGGGTGGCACGGTAGGCGCCGACCACGGTCACGGACGCCGAGCCCTTCGCGCCGTCGGTCAGCTCCAGCTCCGAGCCCTCGGCGAGGTCCAGGCGGCGGGCCAGGCCGAGGCTGACCGCGACCTCGCCGGGCTCGGCCGCCCCCCGCCCCCAGACAGGGACGAACATCCCCGCGAGGGGCCCGTCCGTGGCCGCCTCCAGGGCCTCCAGAGCACCGGTCGCCCGGTCGCCCGCCGAGGCCCGGACCGCCCCGGACGCCGCGCCGACCAGCTCCGAGCCCGGCGGGAGCAGGGCCAGGAGCCGGTCCTCGTACACGTCGCGGGACGGCTTCTCCTGGGAGTCGCTGCTGGCGAGCACGACGTCCTCGCGCGGGCTCTGGGTCACCACCCCGGGCATCTGCCAGGTGATCCTCGCCTGCGCCGCCTCGCCGAGCATCATGCGGTTGAACGTCTCGGGGGAGGGAGTCGAGGAACGCAGCAGGACGTCGGCGGCCAGGGCACCGCCGACCACGAGGGCGATGACGACCGCGACGAGGAGGGTCGAGCCCCGGTGGCGCAGGGCGTCGCGGCGCGCGAGGCGCAGTGCCGCGCGCCACCGCGCGGTGGGGGGCGCCCTCATCGGCCCTCCCCGTCCGACACGGGTCCCACCAGGGACTCCAGTCCGAGACGGCTGCCCGTGGAGGTGGTGATCCGGCCGTCGCGCAGGAACACGGTCCGGTCGGCCCAGGCGGCGTAGCGGGAGTCGTGGGTGACCATCAGCCCGGCGGCGCCCCGGTCCACCCGCTCACGGATGACCGCCACGACCTCCTCACCGGAGGCGGAGTCGAGCGCGCCCGTGGGCTCGTCGGCCAGGAGCAGGCTTCGGGGCCCGACCAGCGCGCGGGCGACGGCCACCCTCTGGCGCTGGCCCCCCGACATGTGCTCGGGGAAGCGGTCGTCGACACCGGCCAGGCCGACCTCGGCCAGGGCGGCGCGGGCCTCGCGCCGGGCGGCGCGGGTGGACGTCCCGTCCAGTTCCAGGGGGAGCGCGACGTTCTCGGCTGCGGTGAGCGAGGGGATGAGGTTGAACTCCTGGAACACGTAGCCGATCCGGCGGCGGCGGAGCCGGGCCCTGCCCCGCCCGTCGAGGGAGGCGAGGTCCCGCCCTCCGACCTCCACCCGCCCCTCGGTGGGGGAGTCGAGTCCTCCCGCGAGGGTGAGCAGCGTTGACTTGCCCGATCCGGAGGGGCCCATCACCGCGACGAGCTCTCCGGGCGAGACCGACAGGTCGACGCGGGTGAGCGCCACGACCGCCGTCTCCCCGTGGCCGTGGACCCGGCCGGCGCCGAGCAGAAGGAGTTCGGGGCCGGTTCCGCTCATGCGCGCACCTCCGGAGTGCGGTCGGGGCTCGGGGCGGGGGGCCCGGAGGGCGCGGGGGAGGCGGACCCGCGCCGTCCCGCCGCGCGGGAGAGGCGGGCCTCGACGTGGTCCAGCCACTGCATCTCGGCCTGGGCGGCGAAGATCAGCGCGTCCAGGACCAGATGCCACGCGAGGTCCTCGTCGGGTTCCGCCTCCTCCGCCGCGCGGTGGCCCCCGGTCCGTTTGAGCCGTGTGTAGTCCTGGAGGCCGCGCAGGGTCTCGGCCCGCTGGGCGTCCACCAGGGCGTCGACGTCCACGCCGGGGGTGGTGACGGCGAGGGCGAGTTTGAGCGCGAGTTCGTCACGGGCGGGAGCGCCGCGCGTGACGGGGCTGCGCCACCACGACTCGACCTCGTCGTGTCCTGGGCCGGTGAGGACGTAGCGCTCGGGGGCTTCCGCGGCACCGTCGCGCACGGCGGTGATCAGGCCGTCCCGCTCCAGGCGTTGCAGGGTGGTGTAGGCCTGCCCGATGTTGAGCGGCCACGTGCCCCCGGTGCGGGCCTCGAACTCGGCGCGCAGCTGGTACCCGTGCTTGGGGCCGTGGGAGAGCAGGGCGAGGAAACCCTGGCGAACGGACATGATCGACACCTACTTACTCGGTAACTACACAGCACAATAGTTACCGGGTAACTACCCCGCCAGGGGTTGGCCCGATCCGGCCACGCGAAAGACCCCGGGCGATGCCCGGGGTCCTCGGTACCGCACGCGTCGTGCGACGCGGACGGGTCAGAAGTCGAAGCCTCCGAAGTCGCCCATGTCGCCGCCTCCGCCGAAGTCCCCGCCGAAGTCGTCTCCGCCGCCCATGTCGCCCTCGGACGCCACGTCTCCGCCGCCCATGCCCATGCCCATACCCATGCCCATCATCGACCCCATCATGGAGCCCATCATCATGCCGGTGAACATGCCCATCATCATGTCCGTGCCGAAGTAGCCGCCGGCGTAGGGGGAGTAGGCCGGGCCTGCGTCGTAGTACGGACGGCGCTCGCCGTCGACCTCGACCAGGCGCACGTCGGGCTGACCACCCGTGCGCACCGCCTGGGCGCAGGCGGCGCACGCGGTGACCTCGCGGGGCGCGCCGCCGGGCGGGGCCCAGGTGACGTCCTCCACGGAGGGACCGTGCTGCGGGTTGAAGAAGCAGGGGCCGCGCCGCGCGGGCACCGGGTCGCCGTTCATGCGGGCCCGGGTCGCGGACATGTAGTAGCGGCCGTCCTCCAGGGCGCTGGTGACCATCCGGACCTGCTCGGGCTCCTGGATGGTGTCCAGCAGCGTCTTGGCCTGGTCGTAGGCGTCCATGGCCTGCGAGTAGTCGTTGCGGGTGGCGTCGTCGACCTTGGACACGTCGATCTCCAGGCGGGAGACGTCCTCGCCCAGCCGGACGACGTCCTCGGTCGCCATCTGCTTGATCTCCTGGAGCTGCTTGGCCTTCTCGGCTGCGCGCTTCTTGCGGCTGTTGTAGACGAAGAAGCCGCCCGCGGCAACGACCAGGAGGAGCACGCCGAGCAGGACCAGGCCCGAGGTGGCGCCGGCCGCCTCGGAGGCCTCCAGCTCGGCCGCCGCGTCGGGGACGGCGGCCAGGGTGTCGACCTGGTTGCCCCCGCCCTCCCGGACGGCGATCTCCCGGATGCCCTCGGTGTCCTCGATGTCGGGGGAGAGGACCAGGAAGTCCTGGTTGCCGGCGAAGACGGCGTAGGCGCCGTCGCCGACCTCGTCCATGACCGGGTCCATGAGGGTGTCGAGACCGGTCTGGGAGGCGACCGCGTCCGACGGCAGGATCACGTAGTAGACGGGGATCTCCGAGTCCGCGGAGGCCGCCTCCAGGGCGCCCTCCTCGGCTGAGGGGATCGCGTCGATGCTCGGGTCGATGAAGACGCCGTCGCCCTCAAGCTCCTCGACGACGGCCTGGGACTCTGGTAGCTCCGGCTGGGCGTCGGCCGAGGCGGGCACCACCGAGGCGCTCACCACCGCCGCCGCGATACCGGCGGTCAGCACTGCGGGTGTTACCAAGCGGCGCAACATGTCGTTCCTCTCGCCTTCCTCACTGACTCGGACGAACGAGGATCCCCCACAGTTCCCGCTGTGCCCGTTCTCACCAGACTATGCGTGCCCCGGTACGCGGCGGGGCCCGCCGGAGATTTCCGGCGGGCCCGGTCGCGGGGAGGTGGGACGTCAGCCCTTGGCGGAGGTTCCGCTCGCGGCGGTCTCCCGCTCGGCGACCGTGTCCGCTCCGTCCTCCGCGGACGCCGCGGCGGTGTCGGGGACGGCCGGCTCGTCCAGCGGCACGAAGCCGGAGGCGTCGGGGCTGGCGTCGTAGCGGGCCTGGTCCAGGATGCCCTCGCGCTTGGCGACGATGGTCGGGACCAGCGCCTGGCCGGCGACGTTGACCGCGGTGCGGCCCATGTCCAGGATCGGGTCGACGGCCAGCAGCAGGCCGACGCCCTCCAGGGGCAGGCCCAGCGTGGACAGGGTCAGGGTCAGCATGACGGTCGCGCCGGTGGTCCCGGCGGTCGCGGCGGAGCCGATGACCGAGACGAACACGATCAGCAGGTAGTCGGTGACGCCGAGGTCCACCCCGAAGAACTGGGCGATGAAGATCGCCGAGATCGCCGGGTAGATCGCGGCGCAGCCGTCCATCTTGGTGGTGGCGCCGAACGGGACCGCGAACGCGGAGTAGTAGCGCGGAACGCCCAGGTTCTGCTCGGTGACGCGCTGCGTGACGGGCATGGTGCCCATGGACGATCGGGACACGAAGGCGAGCTGGACGGCGGGCCAGACACCGCTGAAGTACTTCGCCGGGGACAGGCCGTTGAGCCGGGTGATCACCGGGTAGACGACGAACAGCACCAGGGCGAGGCCGATGTAGATGGTGAGCGTGAACTTGCCGAGGGCGCCGATGGTGGTCCAGCCGTAGCTGTACACGGCGTTGCCCAGCAGGCCGACGGTGCCGATCGGGGCCAGGCGGATGACCCACCACAGGGCCTTGAGCACGACCTCCAGGGCGGAGGAGGTGAAGTTGATGAACGGCTCCGCCGCCTTGCCGACCTTGACGGCCGCGATGCCCAGGACGATCGCGATGACGATCAGCTGGAGGACGTTGAAGCCCAGCGAGGTGCTGATGGTGCCGTCGTCGGCGGTGGAGGTGTTCGCGGCCAGGCCGAGGAAGTTGGCGGGGACGATGCTCTCGATGAACGCCATCCAGGAGCCGGTGCCGGAGGGGTCGCCCGCGCTGGAGGCGTCGACCGCGCTGTTGAGGCCCGGCCGGATGGTCAGGCCGAGGACGATGGCGATGGCCACCGCGATCAGGGCGGTGATGGCGAACCACAGCAGGGTCCTCCAGGCCAGCCGCGCGGCGTTGGTGACGTTGCGCAGGTTGGCGATGGAGGAGATGACGGCGAGGACGATCAGCGGCGGGACGATCGTCTGGAGCAGGGTGACGAAGGTCGAGCCGATGGTCTGGAGGGTGACGGCGAGCCAGTTCGGGTCGCCCTCCTCACCGACGGGGCCGATCTGGAAGGCGACGACGCCGAGGACGATACCGAGGACCAGGCCGAGGAGGACCTGGGCCGCGAAGGGGAAACGGAAGCCTCTGCGCTTCGTGGGCGCGTCGGTGCTCTGTGCGGACACGGGATGTGACTCCAGGTGGTGAAGGCAGCCGGAGGCGCGCACGACGACGCGGTCGGCGTCGTGGGGCGTGGATCCGGCTCGGGGAAGGGCGGGATCACCAGGGGCTGGTGACGGGAGGGGAGGGGTGGAGCGGCGCGCTGCCCGGACGGGCGCGCGTGGACCTAGCTACACGCCTGACAGCCGCGACGGCACAGGTCGATGTGCCACCGTCGTGTCAGTCCCCAGATGTTCGTCACGATCAAGGACAATAGCCTCGATCCCTTACTTATTCCATACATGGGTGTCGACGTCTTGCTGTCCCAGAGGCCACACTGTCGACACCGTGGGCTTTTCGGGGCAGCCGTTCCACCCGGATGGGGCGAGGATCACGTGCCGACGCCGGGTCCGGGGAACAATCCCCGGAAAACACCATGACGGAGTGACAGCGATGGCTACCGTGGGCGACGAGAACGATCCGACGACCGGAGGCAGCGACATGTCTGTTCCAACCGTGGCCGAGCGCCCGGTCTCCGAATTCGGCGAGGTGACGATCCCGAGGCCCCCTCAGCAGGGTTTCACCGCCGACGACCTGGACCGCATTCCGGATCTTCCGCCGCACACCGAACTCATCGACGGAAGCCTGGTACTGGTGAGCCCCCAGAAGCGCTTTCACATGTTCGTGCTCAAACTGCTCGAACAGCAGTTGGACGCCCAGATCTCCGAGGACATGGTGACGTACCGGGAGATGACGGTCAGGCTCGCCAAGCGGCAGCGGCCCGAACCGGATCTCATGCTCGTCCGCGAAGGCGACGGGCAGGGGATCCACGACACCTGGATCGAACCGCAGCTGGTCGCGTTGGCGGTCGAGGTGATCTCTCCGGAGTCCGAGGTGCGTGATCACGAGCGCAAGCCACAGCTCTACGCGGAGGCGGGAATCCCGCACTTCTGGCTCGTCGAGGAGGAGGGCGACATGGAAGCGGTGGTGTACGCCTACGAACTCGATCCGGTCAACAAGAAGTACGGCAATCTGACCGTGCACCGGGAGCGGCTCAAGACCAGCGCGCCGTGCGACCTCGACATCGACCTGACCGACGTCGCCCGTGCCGGGAGGAGGAGCCCGACCCGGCGTGACGCATGAGGGAGGCGCCGGCCACCGGCGCCTCCCCGAGCGGCCGGACCCTACGCGTCCTTGATCTCGCAGACCACCGCGCCGTTGCCCACGGTCTCCCCGGCGGCGATCTTCAGGCCGGTGACCACGCCCGCCCGGTGCGCGCTCAGCGGCTGCTCCATCTTCATGGCCTCGATCACGACCACCGTCTCGCCCTCGGCCACGCTCTGCCCCTCCCGCGCGACGACCTTGACCACGGTCCCCTGCATCGGTGACACCAGGGAGTCCCCGCTCGCGGCGGCGGTACCCGCGCCGCCCTTGCGCGAGGCGCGCTTCCTGCGGGTGTCGCCGCCGGAGGTCGGAGCGGCGGCGGCGCCCAGCCCGGCGGGCAGCACCACGTCGATCCGCTTGCCGCCCACCTCGACGGTGACCGTCTCGCGCTCCGGTGCCCCCGCCTCGCCGGGGGTGCCCGACCACGGCTCGATCGTGTTGTCGAACTCGGTCTCGATCCACCGGGTGTACACCCCGAACGGCTGCTCGGGGTCGGCGGGTGCGAACGCCTCGTCGACCACGACCGCCTGGTGGAACGGGATCACCGTGGGCATCCCGCCCACCTCGAACTCGGCCAGCGCCCGCCGCGACCGCGCCAGCGCCTCGGCACGGGTCCGCCCGGACACGATGAGCTTGGCGACCATGGAGTCGAAGGCCTGGGGGACGGTGAACCCGGCCTCGCAGCCGGTGTCGACCCGTACGCCCGGCCCCCCGGGCAGCCGCAGGTCGGTGATGGTGCCGGGGGCCGGCATGAAGCCCCGGCCGGCGTCCTCGGCGTTGATGCGGAACTCGAAGGAGTGGCCGCGCACCTGCGGGTCGCCAAAACCCAGCGCCTCCCCGTCCGCGACGCGGAACATCTCCCGGACCAGGTCGATCCCGGTGACCTCCTCGGTCACCGGGTGCTCCACCTGCAGGCGCGTGTTGACCTCCAGGAAGGAGATGGTGCCGTCCACGCCCACCAGGAACTCGCACGTGCCCGCGCCCACGTACCCCGCCTCGGCCAGGATCGCCTTGGACGCGGCGTAGAGCTGCTCGGTCTGCGCCGCGCTCAGGAACGGGGCGGGGGCCTCCTCCACCAGCTTCTGGTGGCGGCGCTGGAGCGAGCAGTCGCGGGTGGACACGACCACGACGTTGCCGTGGGTGTCGGCCAGGCACTGGGTCTCCACGTGCCGGGGCCTGTCCAGGTAGCGCTCCACGAAGCACTCGCCCCGCCCGAACGCGGTGACGGCCTCGCGCACCGCGGACTCGTAGGCGTCGGGCACCTCCTCCAGGGTGTGGGCGACCTTGAGTCCGCGCCCGCCGCCGCCGAACGCGGCCTTGATCGCGATGGGCAGCCCGTGCTCGGTGGCGAAGGCCACGACCTCGTCGGCCGACTCCACCGGGTCGGGGGTGCCCGCGACCAGGGGGGCGCCGACCTTCTGCGCGATGTGGCGGGCCTGGACCTTGTCGCCCAGGGCGGTGATCGCGGACGGGGGCGGGCCGATCCAGGTGAGCCCGGCGTCGATGACGGCCTGGGCGAAGTCGGTGTTCTCGGCCAGGAACCCGTAGCCGGGGTGGACGGCGTCGGCGCCCGAGGACGCCGCCACGGCCAGGAGCTTGGCGATGTCCAGGTAGGAGTCGGCGGGGGTCGATCCGCCCAGGGAGTGGGCCTCGTCGGCGAGCTTGACGTGGAGCGCGTCCAGGTCGGGCTCGGCGTAGACGGCGACGCTGGCCAGCCCGGCGTCGGAGCAGGCGCGGGCGATGCGCACGGCGATCTCGCCGCGGTTGGCGATCAGTACTTTACGCACGGTGGGAAGTCCTTCTGCTGTGGCGTGGGGCGGAGGAGCACCGGCCGCTCCCTGCGACGTCTGGGTGGTGGTGGAGCACGGAGGACGTCACCTCGTGCTCAGGCGCCAGGCGCCGGGCCCGGGGCGCAGCGGGGCGCGCAAGCCCCGGGAGCGGTCCCCCCACCCCGAGGGGCGCGGGGTCTCCTCGGGCGCGTCGGCGGCGGCGCGGGCGGCGTTGACCCGTGCGGTGAGGACCGCGGTGAGGACCGCGACCTCCTCGGCGGTCGGCTCGCCCCGGACGACGACCAGGTGCGGGGCCGGGTGCGGCGCCTTCCTCGGCGCGCTCACAGCGGGATGTTCCCGTGCTTCTTGGGCGGCAGCTGCTTGCGTTTGTTCCGCAGCGCCCTGAGGGCCTTGGAGATCTGGTCCCGTGTCTCGGACGGCATGATGACGCCGTCCACGTACCCGCGCTCCGCGGCGGAGAAGGGGTTGAGCAGGGTGTCCTCGTACTCGCCGACGAGACGGGCGCGTTCGGCCTCGGCGTCGTCGGCGGCGGCGAGGGTGCGCCGGTGCAGGATGTTCACCGCGCCCTGGGCGCCCATGACCGCGATCTGGGCGGTGGGCCACGCCAGGTTGACGTCCGCGCCCAGGTGCTTGGAGCCCATGACGTCGTAGGCGCCGCCGAAGGCCTTGCGGGTGATCACGGTGATCAGCGGCACGGTGGCCTCGGCGTAGGCGTACAGCAGTTTGGCGCCGCGCCGGATGATGCCGTCCCACTCCTGGTCGGTGCCGGGCAGGAAGCCGGGCACGTCCACGAAGGTGAGGACGGGGACGTTGAAGGCGTCGCAGGTGCGCACGAAGCGCGCGGCCTTCTCCGAGGCGTCGATGTCCAGGCAGCCCGCGAAGCTCATGGGCTGGTTGGCGACGATGCCGACGGAGCGGCCGTCCACGCGGCCGAAGCCCACCACGATGTTGGTGGCGAACTGGGCGTGGACCTCCAGGAAGTCGCTGTCGTCCAGGACGGCCTCCACGACGGTCCTGATGTCGTACGGCTGGTTGGCCGAGTCCGGGATGAAGGTGTCCAGGGCCAGGTCGGTGTCGGTGACCCCGTCGCCCCGGTCCTCCTCGGGCGCCAGGAGCGGCGCCTCCTCCAGGTTGTTGTCGGGCAGGTGCGAGAGCAGGGTCCGGACGTAGTCGATGGCGTCCTGCTCGTCGGCGCCCATGTAGTGCGCCACACCCGACTTGGTGTTGTGGGTGCGCGCGCCGCCCAGCTCCTCCATGGAGACGTCCTCGCCGGTGACGGTCTTGATGACGTCGGGCCCGGTGATGAACATCTGCGAGGTCTGGTCGACCATCACCACGAAGTCGGTGAGGGCGGGGGAGTAGACGTGTCCGCCCGCCGCGGCACCCATGATGAGGGAGATCTGCGGGATGACGCCCGAGGCGTGGGTGTTGCGCTTGAAGATCTCCGCGTACAGGCCCAGCGCGACGACGCCCTCCTGGATGCGCGCGCCGCCGCCCTCGTTGATGCCCACGACGGGGCAGCCGTTGGTGAGGGCGTGGTCGAGGACCTTGACGATCTTCTCGCCGTAGACCTCGCCGAGAGAGCCCCCGAAGACGGTGACGTCCTGGCTGAAGACGGCCACGGGGCGCCCGTCCACGGTGCCGTGCCCGGTGACGACACCGTCGCCGTAGGGGCGGTTGCCCTCCAGCCCGAAGCTCGTGGAGCGGTGGCGGGCCAGGGCGTCGAACTCCACGAACGACCCCGGGTCGAGGAGCGCGTCGATCCGCTCGCGGGCCGTCATCTTGCCTTTGGCGTGCTGTTTCTCAACGGCTCGCGCGGACCCGGCGTGGACGGCTTCGTACCGGCGTCGTTGCAGGTCGGCGAGCTTGCCAGCGGTCGTGTGGATGTCGATCTCGTCCGCGGACAGCGGTTCTGGGGCTTCGGTGGCCATAACTACGCAGGTTAACCGCGAGCGTGCCGAACGGGGGCACGCGGCCCTGGTTACTCGCCAGTAGGTGGGGTTCGGCACAGGCCCGCCCGGGCCCCTGGGGAGGGCGTGGGTCCGGCCCCCGCGACGCCGGAACGGCGTGAGTAAATGTGCCCTCTTTTCCTCTCCGCAACAATGTTTAACGCTCGGGCAAAGTGCGCCGGAAAAGTGCCCCCGCGCACCTGGCGGCGGGTGCGATCTCTGTAGTGTCGGGCCCATGACAGCGGTAAGCGCAGAACGTGACAGTGCCCGGCAGGAAGTTCCCGAACAACTCAGGAATGACGTCAAACTCCTCGGGGAGATGCTCGGAAAGGTCCTCGCCGAAAGCGGCGGCGAGGAACTGCTCGCCGATGTCGAGAAGCTCCGACACGCCGTGATCGGTGCCCGCGACGGCTCCGTCACGGCCGAGCAGATCACGGCGATCGTCGCCGCCTGGCCCCTCGAACGCGCCAAGCAGGTGGCCCGCGCCTTCACCGTCTACTTCCACCTGGCCAACCTGGCCGAGGAACACCAGCGGATGCGGGCCCTGCGCGAGCGCGACGACGAGGCCAACCCGCCCCGCGAGTCCCTGGCCGCGGCCGTGCGCGCCATCCGGGAGAACGACGGGGGAGAGGAGCGCCTCAACGAACTCGTCGCCGGGATGGAGTTCCACCCGGTGCTCACGGCCCACCCCACGGAGGCCCGCCGCCGCGCCGTCTCCACCGCCATCCAGAGGATCAGCGCCGACCTCGACGCCTGGCACACCTCCCACCAGGGCAGCAGTGCCGCCGCCGATGCCCACCGCCGCCTGCTGGAGGAGGTCGACCTGCTCTGGCGCACCTCCCAGCTGCGCTACACCAGGCTCGACCCGCTCGACGAGGTCCGCACGGCCCTCGCCGCGTTCGACGAGACCATCTTCTCCGTCATCCCGCAGGTCTACCGGAGCCTGGACGCCGCCATCGACCCCGAGGGCACCGGCGTCCGTCCCCCGCGCGCCGCACCGTTCGTCCGCTACGGGAGCTGGATCGGCGGCGACCGGGACGGCAACCCGTACGTCACCCACGACGTGACCCGCGAGGCCATGCTCATCCAGTCCGAGCACGTACTGCGCGGGCTGGAGAGCGCCTGCGGCCGTGTCGCCCGTACCCTCACCGTCTACTCCAACCTCACCCCGGCCAGCCCGGCGCTGCTCGACGCGCTGTCCGCCGCCCGGGCCGGCCACCCCGCGCTGATGGCCGAGACCGGTGAACGCTCACCCAACGAGCCGCACCGCCAGCTCCTGCTGCTGGCCACCGCACGCCTGCGCGCCACCCGCGAACGCGACGCCGACCTGGCCTACCCCGACGCCGACGCCTTCCTCGACGACCTGCGCACCGTGCAGGACTCCCTGGTCGACGCGGGTGCCGTCCGCCAGGCCTACGGCGAGCTCCAACACCTCGTCTGGCAGGCGGAGACCTTCGGCTTCCACCTCGCCGAACTGGAGATCCGCCAGCACAGCGAGGTGCACGCCGCCGCGCTGGAGGAGCTGCGCGCGGGGAAGGCCCCCTCCGAGCGCACCGAGGAGGTCCTCGCGACCATCCGGGTGATCGCCTGGATCCAGGAGCGCTTCGGCGTGGAGGCCTGCCGCCGCTACATCGTCAGCTTCACCCGCACCGCGGAGGACGTCGCCGCCGTCCACGAACTGGCCTCCTACGCCCTCCCGTCCGAGCGGATGCCCGTCCTCGACGTCATCCCGCTGTTCGAGACCGGCGCCGACCTGGACGCCTCGCCCCACGTGCTCGACGGCATGCTCCAGGTGCCCCAGATCCAGCGCAGGCTCGACCAGACCGGCCGCCGTGTCGAGGTCATGCTCGGCTACAGCGACTCCGCCAAGGACGTCGGCCCGGTCAGCGCCACCCTGCGGCTGTACGACGCCCAGGCCCGCCTGGCCGCGTGGGCGGACCAGCACGACGTACGGCTCACCCTCTTCCACGGCCGGGGCGGATCGCTCGGCCGCGGCGGCGGTCCGGCGAGCCGCGCCCTGCTCGCCCAGGCGCCGGGGTCGGTCGGCGGCCGGTTCAAGGTCACCGAGCAGGGCGAGGTCATCTTCGCCCGCTACGGCCAGCCCGCCATCGCCCGCCGCCACATCGAACAGGTCGGCCACGCGGTGCTCATGGCCTCCACCGACGCGGTGCAGGAGCGGGAGCGCTCCGCCGAGGAGAAGTTCCGCGGGGTCGCCGACGCCATCTCCAGAGCCGCCCAGGAGACCTACCTGGAGCTGATCAACACCGAGGACTTCGCACTGTGGTTCTCCCGGGTCAGCCCCCTGGAGGAGCTCGGGGAACTGCGGCTCGGCTCGCGCCCCGCGCGTCGCGGGGCGGCGCGCGGACTCGGCGACCTGCGCGCGATCCCGTGGGTGTTCGCCTGGACCCAGACCCGGGTCAACCTGCCCGGCTGGTACGGACTGGGCACCGGCCTGGCCGCGGTCGAGGACGTGTCCGCCCTCCAGGCCGCGTACCGCGAGTGGCCGATGTTCGCGTCCCTGCTCGACAACGCGGAGATGAGCCTGGCCAAGACCGACCGCGCCATCGCCGAGCGCTACCTGGCGCTGGGCGGACGGCCGGAGCTGACCGGACGGGTGCTGGACGAGTACGACCTCACCCGCAGCCTCGTCCTGCGGGTGACCGGGCACAGCCGCCTGCTGGAGAACCGGGCGGTGCTGTCGCGGGCGGTCGACCTGCGCAACCCGTACGTGGACGCGCTGTCCCACCTGCAGCTGCGCGCCCTGGAGACGCTGCGGGGCGAGGAGGCGGACTCGCTCTCGGAGAAGGACCAGCAGCACCTGGAACGGCTGCTCCTGCTCTCCGTGAACGGCGTCGCCGCCGGGCTCCAGAACACCGGCTGACCCCTGCACGCGACGGCGCCCCGCACCCGGAAGGGATGCGGGGCGCCGTTGTCGGCCCCGGAGTCCGCTACTCGGGGAAGCCGCCGGTGTCGAGTGTGATGCCGAACGGCTCGGGAAGCCGGATCTCCTTGCCGAACGGCACCTTCGTCGCGCTGGTGTACCTTCCGTTCTCCGGACCGGAGAAGAGGGTGACCTCGCTCCTGTCCGACTCCGGGTCCCAGCGGTCCACGAGCAGGTACAGGGGTATACCGGCGTTGGCGTAACCCCAGAGCTTGGGCTTGCGGTCCCGGTCGGCCGTGCTCTTGGACGTGACCTCGACCACGAGCAGTGCGTCGGAGACCAGGTTCCCCGGGTCGTACTCCATCACGGGATGCGGTAGGACCAGGAGGTCGGGGACATACAGGCTGCTCCGCAACGGCACACGCACGTCCACGGTCTGGTGGACCCCTGCTTCCGCGATCCGGCTTCCATCGCGCAGGATCTCACGAGTCAGTGCCTTGCTGATCTGCCACACGATCTGGCTGTGTTCGGGCTTCGGGGGGCCACGAGGATGAGCGCGCCTTCGATGATCTCGGCCCGGCATCCCTCGGGCACGTCCAGTTCTTCCCAGGTGCGCAACATGAACTGCCAGGAGAGCAGGGTCTCGCCTTCCACCGCCGCGATACTCATCTGCCGCGTCACCTCCGGTAGCTGAACCTGGCGAAGCACGATCACCGATGTGCTGGTTTCAGACTAACCGGCGGGCTTCCTGCGCACAGAGGTGCCCGGAGCGGGTTTCGGCGCTGCTGTAATGGGCGTATGACCAGCGAACCCGAGTCCTTCCCGCGCCCGCCGCTCGACACGGCGGCGCTCGACGCCGTCCTCGTCCGGCCGGGCGGACTGTGGCGGCGGATCGAGGTGCTGCCCGAGACCGGGTCCACCAACACCGACCTGGCCGCGCGGGCCGCGGCCGGGGCCCCGCACGGGAGCGTCCTGGTGACCGAGCACCAGACCGCGGGGAAGGGACGGCTGGGGCGCGGGTTCAGCGTCCCCCCGCGCGCCGCCCTCACCGTCTCCCTCCTGGTGCGGCCCATGGCGCCCGTCGGCCACCTGAGCTGGCTGTCCCCGCTCATGGGTGTGGCCGGCGTCGGTGCGGTGCGCCGCCTGGCCGGGGTGAAGGCGTCCCTGAAGTGGCCCAACGACGTGATCGTCCCCGCCGGGCTGCGGGCCGGGGCCGGGAGGGCCGACGGAAAGCTCGCGGGCATCCTCGCCGAGGTCGACTTCTCCTCCGGGAGCCCCGCCGTGATCGTCGGCATCGGCCTCAACGTGTCCCAGGCGCGCTCCGAGCTGCCCGTGGACAACGCCGTCTCCCTGCGGGGGGAGGGCTCCACCGCCCTGGACCGGGACGCGCTGCTCGCCGCCGTCCTGGGAGAGTTCGAGGAGCTGTACACCGTGTGGGCCGCGGCGGGCGGCGACGCCGAGGCAGCCGGCCTGGCCCCCGTCTACCGGGACATGTGCGCCACCATCGGGCGCCGGGTACGGGTCCACCTGCCCGGGGGGCGGACGCTGGAGGGGACCGCGACAGGGGTGGACTCCGAGGCACGCCTGCTGGTGCGGGGGCCGGGCGGGGAGCGGGCGCTGAGCGCGGGCGACGTCGTCCACGTACGCCCGGGCGACTGACCAGGACCCGTCCCCGCGGGTCCGTCGGCCGGGGCGTCCGCGGGCGGCCGGGCGACCGGCCGTGGCCGGGGTTGTCCACAAGGGCGCTTCTTCGCACTCCCACCGTCGACCGCCTTGTGCCATCATCACCGTTATGGCTATCGCGGACCGTTATCTTTCCGACGACGAGGAGCTCGTCCACGTCGTCCGCCAGCACTGGACCCTGCTGGTGGGCGAGTGCGCGGCACTCCTCGCCATCGTCGCCGTCGCCGGTGCCGCCCTGTGGTTCGTGCCCTGGGACGAGGAGTGGAGCCTGATCGCGGCCGGGGTCGTCGTCGCCGTCGCGGTGGTCGCCGCGCTGGTCTTCTGGCTCGTCCCCGTGCTCAAGTGGGCGACCACCGTGTACATCCTGTCCAACCGGCGGCTGATGGTGCGCGAGGGCCTCATCTCCAAGCAGGGCCGCGACATGCCCCTCACCCGGGTGAACGACGTCTCGTTCGACATCTCCCTGTGGGAACGCATCATGCGGTACGGCACGTTGTCCGTGCAGTCGGCCTCCGAGCAGGAGGGGATAGTCCTGCGCCGGGTGCCCAGACCCGAGTGGTTCCAGGCGGAGATCTACAGGCAGGTCGACGTCGCCCAGCGGCCGGAGTACCCGGCGGGACCACGGGGGTGACCGACCATTCGCCTCCGGCGCGCGCCCATCCTCCTTCAAGGAGTGACCACAGGCGTAAGCTAAAGGTGATCCGCGCCGCGTCACGGCACGGTGACGAGGTGATTGCTCCCCGCCATCCGGGGTTGATCCGTGAAAGAGAACGTATGCCCTCGCGTCCGGACCCCAAAGCGATCGAGGCCGCCCTGCTGGGCGGCGAACCGGTCTACACCAGGGAACAGGCGATCGAGCTCGCCGGTGCCGACCCCGAACTCGCCGGTCGTATCTGGCGCGCCCTCGGATTCCCCAACCAGGGTGACGAGACGGTCACCTTCGCAGAGAGCGACGTCGAGTCGCTGCGGATCGCCAACAGCCTCCTCCAGGAGGGAATCCTGGACGAGGAGGGCGTGGTCCGCTTCGCCCGCGCGATGGGCCAGACCATGGCCCGCCTCGCGGACTGGCAGACCAGCATCCTGAGCACGCTCATCTACAAGGAGGGCGTGGACTCGGCGACCCCCCTGATGAACCAGGTCAAGGAGCTGCTGCCCGACGTCGAGCGCCTCCTGCTGCACATCTGGCGCCGCCAGCTCTCCGCCTCCACCGCCCGCACCCTCGCCGTGATGTCCAACGGCAACGACGGGGTGCCCAACTACTACCCGCTGGTCGTCGGCTTCGCCGACCTGGTCTCCTTCACCACGCTCAGCCGCGAGCTGGACGAGGTGGAGCTCGCCGGGGTGGTGGAGGGCTTCGAGGCCACCGCGGCCGACATCGTCGCCTCCGGCGGCGGGCGCGTCGTCAAGACCCTCGGTGACGAGGTGCTCTACGTGGCGGACTCCCCGGCCGAGGCCGCCGACATCGCCCTACGCCTCGCCTCCGGTGTCAAGACCCACGTGGAGGTGCCCGACGTGCGGGTCGGCCTGGCCGCGGGCCCGGTCCTCACCCTCCACGGCGACGTGTTCGGCACGACCGTCAACCGCTCCAGCCGGCTGACCTCCTTCGCCCGACCCGGCACCGTCCTCATCGACGAGAGCCTGGCGGAGAGCCTCGACGACGAGGACGGCCTCCAGGTCGTGAGGGTGAGGGCGCGTCACGCGCACGGCCTCGGACTCATCCAGCCGTACGCGCTGCGCCGCAACTTCGAGCCCAGCGGCCCCTGACTCTCACTCCCCTCTTACCGAACCGGCGTGTGGGGACGGCGCGGGAGGGATAGGCTCGGACTCGCCGTACCGCCCCACAAGACGTCAGGTGATGAGCTCTGTGAGCGTGCTTCCTCCCGTCCAACGCCTGCGCACCTCGGGCATCTTCAGCCTGGAGGGCGGCGAGTTCGATGTCGAGAACAACGTGTGGGTCGTCGGGGACGACGACAGCGCGATCGTCATCGACGCCGCGCACGACCACCAGGCGATCGCGCGCGGCCTCGGCGACCGGGAACTGATGGCCATCGTGTCCACCCACGGGCACAACGACCACGTCAACGCCGCCGTCGCACTCGCCGACCTCACGCACTCCCCGATCCTGCTGCACCCCGACGACGCGGAGCTGTGGCACCGCGTCCACCCGAACCGCGAACCGGACGCACCGCTGCTGGACGGTGAGGCGCTGCTGGTCGGGGGCGTCGAAATCCAGATCCTGCACACCCCGGGCCACACCCCCGGCGGCGTGTGCCTGTACGCGCCGGAGCTGGGCGCGGTCTTCACCGGGGACACCCTCTTCCCGGGCGGGCCGGGCGCCACCGGGCAGCCCTTCTCCGACTTCCCCACGATCATCGCCTCGATCCGCGACCGGCTGGTGAACCTGCCGGGGGAGACGGTCGTCCACCCCGGCCACGGCGAGTCCACGACCATCGCCGAGGCGGCCGAACACCTGGACTCCTGGGCCGCGCGGGGCTTCTGACCCCGCAACGGACCCCGCCCTGGAGAACGAACCCCGCCTCGGAGCCAGGTTCGACCGCTCCGGTGACTCCAGGGCGGGGGTCGGCCGTGCTGTCGGACCGGGTAGTCATGGGGTCGGGGGCGTGCCCGGTGGGGTTGACGGAGGTCCACGCACAGCCCAGGACCGGGCATCGCCAGTAGGAGGCGGGGCGGGCACGGGCGATGACCGCCTGCGCGTGCCTGATCCGATGGTCCAGCCCGCGCGGGGTGGTGTCCGAGAGCGGTGGGAGGTCGGCGTCGCCCTGGTAGAAGGCGAAGTACCGGCGGGCGCCCGGCCCCTCAGCCGTCACCTGAACAGTGACCCTCAGAAAGCGAATCACAAGGACGCTGCGTACACCTGTCACTGTCGCCGTTCCCTTCGATCCCGGCCCATCGGTACGCGAGGAGTCGGCAGGCCCGCACGAGTTCGCGCGGGCGGACGTCGGTGAGTTCGGTGTCGAAGGTGGCGAGGATGCCGGCTACGCCGGCCCAGGACCAGGCGCCGAGGATCAGTCGGCAGTGGTCGGAGTCGAGGTGTTCGACGACCGAGCCGCCCGGTGCCCAGCGGGCGACGACGTCGGCGGGCAGGTTGAGCCGCGCACTCCCGTTGCATTGCCAGGCGGCGAGGGTGTCGCCGCGGTCGTGGCTGCTCATGACGAATCGGGCGAGGTCGTCTCCGGGAAGCTCTCGTGCGGCGAAGCGGTGCGTCGTCGGGCGGGGACGGAGCCGGTCGACGCGGTGCACCCGCCACTCGTGGTCCTCGACGTCATAGCCGACCAGGTACCACCGGCCGGCCCAGATGACCAGGTGGTGCGGCTCGATACGGCGTGCGGGTACGAAATCGTCGTCGCCGGGTTCCGGGCGTGAGCGGTCAGCGCGCAGTGTTTCGGCGACGAGTACGCGGCGGTGGCGTACCGCGGCCCCCACCGCGGTGAGCGAGGTCGAGTCGATGGGCGGTGCCGGGAACTCCCAGTAGTTCTGCAGCCTGGTCAGGCGCAGGGACTCCATGGACGCCCGCAGCGGAGCGGGCATCACCTGTTCGATGGCGGCCAGCGCCCTCGCCGCGTCGTCCCCCAGGCCGAACACCGTACTGGGCGCGGTCTGCAGAGCCAGCGCGACCGCGAGGGCCTGATCGTCGTCGAACAGCAGCGGGGGGAGAGTGTGTCCGGCACCGAGCTGGTAGCCGCCGTCGGGTCCGTGGACGGTGGTGATCGGGTAGTCGAGCCGGCGCAGGGTCTCGATGTCGCGGCGAACCGTGCGCTCGCTGGCGTCGAGTCGGGTGGCCAGCTCACGCAGCGGCCACCGCCGGCGCGATCCGAGAAGGGACAGCAGCCGCAGCGCCCGCCGTGAGGTGCTTGCCATGGCCCCAGTATGAACCAGTACCGGCCACTCGGCGTCCACTACCGCTGCCATCGTCGAGTTGCAGGCAAGGAGCGGTGAAAGGGGACGAATGGTTATGCGCGTCGTTGTTGTCGGTGGCGGAATCGGTGGTCTGGCACTGGGGGCGGGGTTGCGTCGCCGGGGGTTCGAGGTGGCCGTGTTCGACCGCGACACGGATGTGGCGGCGACGGGCGGCTACCACATCACCCTGGACGAGCGGGCGCAGTCAGCGCTGCGGGAACTGGTGGCGCCGCAGATCATGGAGCGGCTGCTGGCGTCGGCCTCAGCGCTGCGGCTGCGCGACCGCGACGCGTTCTGGGACCGTCGGGGCCGACTGCTCGGCTACGGGCCCGACCTCGGTCATGATTCCAGCGTCGACGTCGACCGTGTCACCCTGCGCACGCTGCTGGCCGACGCGGTCGGCGATGATCTGCACCTGGGGCGGACCGTGACGGGCGTCGGTCACGATGAGGACGGCACGCCCCAGGTGCGGTTCGCCGACGCCGCGCCGGTCCCGGCTGATCTGGTGGTGGGCGCGGACGGCACCCACTCCCTCGTCGCGCGGCACCTGGCGGGAGGTCCGACCAACAGCCCGGCGGGCATCATCGGGTTCTCCGGCCGCACCCCTCTCGGTGACCTGAGCCCCCGTGAACGACAGCGGCTCGGGCCACGGTCGGGACTGGCGGTCGGCCCTCGGGGCGCGGCACTCTATGTCGGCTTCCTCGACCCGGTCGGCAACGCCGTGCTCGACGCACCCGAGCTGCGGATGTCCATCACAGACGGACCCACCTACATCTGGGGCGCCATGTTCCCCGAATCCGCCACCACCGACACCCTGCGTCACCTGCGTGGTGACGAATTGCGGGCCGCCCTGCTGGACCGGTTCCGTGGGCGGGGCTGGGCCGAGCACACGCTCGAGGTCATCGCCCGCGCCGACCCGCGCAGCGTGGCCGCGTTCCGCTTCAACGCCGCCTCGACCCGCGCATCCGACCTCGCGCCGTGGCCAGCGGGCCGTATCACCGCACTCGGTGACGCCGTCCATGCGACACCGCCCACGGCCGGAATGGGTGCCGGCGCGGCCATCCGCGACGCCGCCGACCTGCTTGAGCAACTGAGCGAAGCCGCCGACGGCGCCGCCGCCCTCACCGTGGCCGTCAGCCGGTTCGAGGAGGGCACGCGCCGACGCGGCAGCGAGATCCTCACCTTGGCCATGAGGACGGTCCGTTGGATCCTGGCCACCGATACCACGTTCGGTGCGGCCGCCACCGTCGTGACCGCCCCGATTCTGGCCGCGGCTACCCAGATGCGCCGACGTCCAGGACCCCGCGCTAGTGCTCAGAAGTAGGGCGTCGTCCAACGGATCCGTAGGCGTCGTAGGAGGCCAACGCTTCGGTGGCCGGGCTCCCGGTGAAGGCGCCCAGCACGGTGAAGGCGTTCATCGCCTCCCGTCCCCGCTTGGGGCACACGCCCCGGAGAGCGGGTCGGCGCTGGTGGCGCTTCCGCAGGGAAGCGCCACCCCTTTCCCGTGCCCCGGATTCGCGGCGTACGCGAGGCCGATGCCACCGCCCTATCCGCTTCTCCGTGCCTGTATAAATACTTTCAATCCGGGCTAAAGGGATTCTTCTGGCGCGATGCGCGAATGGGGTCGACCTTTTCTCGGTTGCGACCTGACCTGCCAGGACGTCGGGCCCGGTGAAGTTTTCCCGGGCTGGTTCGCGGAAAAGTTCTCCCCCGCCTTCCGCGTGCCCTACTGTTCTACCGAACACCCAACTCCATACACGGATGACCCCGCGACGGTTAACCACCGCCCGGGGTCGTGGCCAGCAACATTCACACCTTTAACCCAAGGAATTGCCAGCATGCGCAACTATAGCGCGGCCTTCCTCAGCCTTGCCATGGGCCACCTGAAGGCACTTCTCCTTCCCGCGCGGGGCCGACACTCGGCCGCCGCCCGTCGCCGCTCCACCCGGGTCCGCCGCTACGCGCCGGTTTCCGCCCCCGCCCCCGAACAGGTGAGCGCGTCCCTGCCGGAGCCCCCTGCCCCCGCGCCCCGCCCGGCTCCGCCGAGCGCACCGTTCCCGGCCGAGAACGGCCCCCTCGTCCGGCCCTACTTCTTCGCGCGGGAACTCGAACGCGAACGTGAACTCGAACGCGACCGGATCCAGGCCGAGGCGACGGTGCGCCTGCGGGCGTGGGTTCCGGGGCCCCGCCCTTCCGGGGACCTCCTCGCCACTCCCACGACCACGGGACCCGCCAGGCCCGAGGCCCACCCCAACCTCGTGCGCACCTGGCGGGCCCAGCGGCTCCAGCAGCCCCGTGAGCCGCAGAACCTCCCGCACCCCCACCGGGCCCGGCACCGGAGCGGGGCCACGGCATGAGCACCCTGGACCCGGTCCGCGCGGTGCCCTCCCCACGGGGCACCGGCGTCCACGGGCGCGCGTGCCCCGGGTGCGGAGGGGGCCGGATCAGCCGTCCGCGCGGGGGCGGACGTTGGGGACGACCGGGGTGTCCTTCGGGCGGACGCCGATCTTCGAGCCCAGCCACACCAGCGGGTCGTACTTGCGGTCGGCGACCCTCTCCTTCATCGGGATCAGGGCGTTGTCGGTGATGTGGATGCCCTCCGGGCACACCTCCGTGCAGCACTTGGTGATGTTGCAGTACCCCAGGCCGAACTCGTCCTGGGCGATCGCCCGGCGGTCCGCGGTGTCCTCGGGGTGCATCTCCAGCTCCGCCACCCGCATGAGGAAGCGCGGGCCCGAGAAGTGCTCCTTGTTCTCCTCGTGGTCCCGGATCACGTGGCACACGTTGTTGCACAGGAAGCACTCGATGCACTTGCGGAACTCCTGCGAGCGCTCCACGTCCACCTGCGCCATGCGGAAGTCGCCCGGTGACGCCTCCGGGTCCGGGGTGAACGACGGGATCTCCACCGCCTTGCGGTAGTTGTACGACACGTCGCACACCAGGTCCCGGACCACGGGGAAGGTGCGCATCGGCGTCACCGTCACCACCTCGTCCTCGTCGAAGACGCTCATCCGGGTCATGCACGACAGCCTCGGCCGCCCGTTGATCTCCACCGAGCACGAACCGCACTTGCCCGCCTTGCAGTTCCACCGGACCGCCAGGTCCGGGGTCTGCGTGGCCTGGAGCCGGTGCAGGACGTCCAGCACCACCTCGCCCTCGTTGACCTCGACCCGGTACTCGGCGAGTCCGCCCTCTCCGGAACCCCGCCACACCCTGAACACGCGCTCGCTCATGACCGGCCCTCCTCGGGCAGCTCGGCTTCCGTCAGGTACTTGGACAGCTCCCCGCGCTCGAAGAGAGCCAGCAGCTCGGCGGGGATGTCGGCGACCGGGCGCCGGGACAGCGCCACCCGGTCGGCCCGGTCGGCCCGCACCTCCAGGTTCACCCGCCGCCACTCGGCCGACATGGCCGGGAAGTCGTCCCGGGTGTGCCCGCCGCGTGACTCCTCGCGCTCCAGGGCGGCCGCGGTGATCGCCCGCGACACCAGGATCATGTTGGGAAGGGCGAGCGCCAGGTGCCACCCCGGGTTGTAGACGCGGTCGCCGGGGGCGCTGAGCATGGACGACCGCTCCTTCAGGGAGTCCAGCCGGGCGGCGGCCTCCTCCATCTCGGGTCCGCGCCGGATGATCCCCACCAGGTCGTTCATGGTGTCCTGGAGTTCGGAGTGGAGCGTGTAGGGGTTCTCCCCCTCGCCCTGCTTGAGGAAGTCCAGCGCGTACCCGGCCGACTCGGCGGCGACCCGGTCCACGGCCTCCCTCGGGACCGCGACGCCCTCCAGACCGTCCGCGTACGCGGCGGCGGACAGGCCGGCGCGGCGCCCGAACACCACCAGGTCCGACAGCGAGTTGCCGCCGAGCCGGTTGGAGCCGTGCATGCCGCCCGCCACCTCACCGGCGGCGTACAGCCCCGGCACGTCGGAGGCCGCGGTGTCGGCGTCCACCCGCACCCCGCCCATCACGTAGTGGCAGGTCGGCCCCACCTCCATGGGCTCGGCGGTGATGTCCACGTCCGCCAGTTCCTTGAACTGGTGGTGCATGGACGGCAGCCGCCTGCGGATCTCCTCGGCCGGAAGGCGCGTGGACACGTCCAGGAACACGCCGCCGTGCGGGGAGCCGCGCCCCTCCTTGACCTCGTCGTTGATGGCCCGCGCCACCTCGTCCCGGGGCAACAGCTCCGGCGGCCTGCGGTTGTTCGCCGGGTCGTCGTACCAGCGGTCCGCCTCCTCCTCGGTCTGCGCGTACTGGGAGCGGAACACGTCCGGCACGTAGTCGAACATGAACCGCCGGCCCTCGGAGTTGCGGAGCACGCCGCCGTCGCCGCGCACCGACTCGGTGACGAGGATGCCCTTGACCGACGGCGGCCAGACCATCCCGGTGGGGTGGAACTGGACGAACTCCATGTTGATGAGCGAGGCCCCGGCCCGCAGCGCCAGCGCGTGGCCGTCCCCGGTGTACTCCCAGGAGTTGGACGTGGTGCGAAACGCCTTGCCGATGCCGCCGGTGGCGAGGACGACCGCGGGCGCCTCGAACACCACGAACCCGCCGTCCACCCGGCGGTAGCCGAACGCGCCGACGATCCTGCCCCCGTCGGTGAGGAGCTCGGTGACCGCGGTCTCGGCGAACACCCGGAGCCGGGCCTCGGGGTCCCCGAACTCGGCCGCGTCGGCCTGCTGGAGGGCGACGATGCGCTGCTGGAGGGTCCGGATCATCTCCAGCCCGGTGCGGTCGCCCACGTGCGCCAGCCGCGGGTACTCGTGGCCGCCGAAGTTGCGCTGGCTGATCCGCCCGTCCGCCGTGCGGTCGAACAGCGCCCCCCAGTGCTCCAGTTCGAGGATGCGCTCCGGCGCCTCGCGGGCGTGGAGTTCGGCCATCCTCGGATCGTTGAGGAACTTGCCGCCGCGGATGGTGTCGCGAAAGTGCACGCGCCAGGCGTCGTCGGGGTTGGCGTTGCCCAGAGCGGCGGCGGCGCCTCCCTCGGCCATCACCGTGTGGGCCTTGCCGAACAGCGACTTGGAGATGACGGCGGTGCGCTTGCCCTGTTCGCGGGCGGCGATCGCGGCGCGGAGCCCGGCTCCGCCCGCCCCGATCACCACGACGTCGTAGGTGTGCCGGGTGATGTCGGTGTCTGCTGTGGGGGGCATGTGGGTGTGCCTTTCCAGGGGACGGCCCTCCCCGGGGCTCAGTTGAGGATCCGCAGGTCGGTGATGGTGCCGCTGGCGACCAGGGCCACGTAGGCGTCGGTGGCGATCAGGGACGCGATGCTGAACCAGCCGAAGTGCATGTGCCGGTTGTTCAGGGTCGAGATCCGGCTCCACGCCCAGTAGCGGACGGGGTGCCGGTCGAAGCTGCGCAGGCGCCCGCCCATGATGTGGCGGCACGAGTGGCAGCTGAGCGTGTAGCCCCAGAGCATCACCGCGTTGACGACCATGACGAGGTTGCCGAGCCCGATGCCGAAGCCGCCGTCCGTCCCGTGGAAGAAGGGGACCGCCATGTCCCACGTGTTGACCAGGGTGATGGCGAGGGCGACGTAGAAGAAGTAGCGGTGGCCGTTCTGGGGGAGCATCAGCGGCCGGGTCTCACCGGTGTAGCGGGCGTGCGGCTCGCGCACGGCGCACGCGGTGGGCGCCTGCCAGATCGACCGGTAGTAGGCCTTGCGGTAGTAGTAGCAGGTCACCCGGAACAGCAGCAGGAACGGCAGGCTGAGCAGGGCGTAGGGGACCAGGGGCGGGAACTCGAAGGGGAGGCGCCCCAGCAGAGCGGCCTCGGGTGCGCACTGCTGTGCCAGGCACGGTGAGTAGAACGGGGTCAGGTAGTGGTGCTCCGCCACCCAGTAGTGGTCCTGTTGGAACACCCTGAGGGTGGCGTAGACGACGAAGGTGGCCAGGCCCAGGGTCGTGAGGACCGGGCCGAGCCACCATCGGTCGGTGCGCAGGGTTCGTCGGGGGATGCGCGCCCGGACGGCTCCTGGGCGCGCGCTGTCGTTGGGGGTCACCGAGGTCTCCACCTCCTGAGGAGAGGGCGCCGGCCGGGAGCGGAACGGGGTGGGGGACCCTGTTCCCCGGCGGTGACCGCTCTCCGTGAGTGCTGGACGGCTGCGGGAGAAGCTGTAGGACCGGTCTGCAACGCCACGTTAGGACGTTGTGATCACGGTCACGTCCCGGCTCTGGGGAAACCCCTGGGAAGTGGATGTGAAATAGGCCACTTTTAGGATTTTGTTTGTTGCCTTTTGTCATAAAAGGAAGTCGAACATCCCCGAGTGTCATATTTGGTGCTTTTGACAACGGAGTGACGCGTGGGGCTGATATTGCTCTGTGCCCCTGGGGGAAGGCGGTCAGGTCGTTTCCTCGGCACCCCTGCCGGAGAACCTTTCCTCCTCCGGGCCGCCCGCGCCCGCGTCCGAGATCAGCACCTCCAGGTCCGGCCCCAGGTTGTCCTTCGACATCCCCAGCAGGTACTCGTTGAGGTGCCGCCGGAAGGCGTCCGCCGAGTGCGAGGGCTCCACGTCCTTGCGCCGCGCCAGGGCCACGGTCCGGAGCAGGCGCGGCCTGGCCAGCGGCGTCCCCCGCAGCCCCGGCCGGTTCTTCAGCACCATGCTGGGCACCACCGCCAGTCCCAGCCCCGCCTCCACGAACCGCAGGACGGCGTCCATCTCCCCGCCCTCCACCGCCAGGTCCGGCTCGAACCCGGCGGCCCGGCAGGCGCGCAGCGTCGCCTCCCGTACGTCGTAGCCGCGCCGGAACATCACCAGCGCCCGCTGCCGGAGCTCGGTGATGCGGATCGACGCCCTCCCGTTGGGGGAGGGCTCCGACATCGGGCTCACCACGACCAGGTTCTCCCGCAGGATCGGTGTGGTCGAGAAGTCGGGGTCGCTGCTCTGGAGCGGGAGGATGATCAGCGCCAGGTCCAGCTCGCCCCGCCCCAGGTCGCGGATCAGGTCGCGCGAGCCGCTCTCCTCCACCTGGAGTTCGATCCCGGGAAAGCGGGTATGGAAGTCGGCGAGCACGTCCGCCAGCAGCCCCGCGCACAGCGACGGGGTCGCCCCCAGGCGTACCCGGCCCCGGCGCACGCCGGCCAGCTCCGCCACCTCCCGGCGGGCCGTCTCCAGGTCGGTGAGCATGCGCTGGGCCAGCGGAAGCAGCGCCTCGCCCGCCGGAGTGAGTGTGATGTTTCCCCGGGCACGACTGAATAACGGCGCGCCCAGCTCGCGCTCAAGGCTGCGGATCTGTTTGCTCAAACTCGGCTGGGCGACGCGGGAAAGCTCGGCTGCACGGGTGAAATGGCGTGTGCGGGCCACGGCGACGAAGTACGCCAGCTGCTGGAACTGCATGCTCCATAGCCTACGGCTATCGACACCAGGGGCCTGATGACTTGGACGTCGACCCGGCTCGAAATTTAGGGTGGCAAGCTGTGGCGAACAGTACCTTGACCAAAAAGCGATCGACGGCCTACAGGTCCACGGTGGCGCTCAAATCCGCGATGGCGGTCACCGGCGTGATCCTTGTGCTGTACCTGATCGCGCACATGTACGGCAACCTGAAAGTCTTCTCGGGCCAGGAGGCGTTCGACGGCTACGCGCACGGACTCCGTGAGCTTGGCTACCCGCTTCTGCCCGAGAACGGCTTCCTGTGGATCGCGCGCATCGTTCTACTGGCGAGCATCCTCATCCACATCTACTCCGCTGCGGTTCTCACGATTCGCGCCCGCGGGGCCCGCACCCAGCGCTACCAGGTGAACAAGCGGGTGCAGCGCACCTACGCCTCGTACACCATGCGCTACGGCGGCGTGCTCATCGCGCTCTTCGTGATCTTCCACATCCTGCACCTGACGGTGAACGTCATCGCTCCCGGCGGTAAGTCGGACAGCCCGTACGAGCGGCTCGTGAACGGCTTCCAGCCCGAGTTCTGGTACGTGACGCTGTTCTACCTCGCCTCCGTGATCGCGGTCGGATTCCACCTGCGGCACGGTGTGTGGAGCGGGACGCAAACGCTCGGTTTCAACAAGGCCAGCCGTCAGGGCAAGATCAACGCGGTCGCCCTGGCGATCGCCGTGGTCGTGACCGTCGGCTTCCTGCTTCCGCCCCTGGCGGTCACCTTTGGACTGGTGAGTTAATTGTCTGAGAACGACCTGTACATCGAGGGCGCCCCGATCCGGGACGAGAAGGCCCCCGCGGGCCCGATCAACGAGCGCTGGGACAAGCGACGCTTCGGCGCCAAGCTGGTCAACCCCGCGAACCGGCGCAAGCTCTCCGTGATCATCGTCGGCACCGGCCTCGCCGGTGCCTCCGCGGCCGCGACCCTGGGCGAGGCGGGCTACAAGGTCACCTCGTTCTGCTACCAGGACAGCCCCCGGCGCGCGCACTCCATCGCCGCGCAGGGCGGCATCAACGCCGCGAAGAACTACCGCAACGACGGCGACAGCATCTACCGGCTGTTCTACGACACCGTCAAGGGCGGTGACTTCCGCTCCCGCGAGTCGAACGTCTACCGCCTGGCGCAGGCCAGCGTCGAGATCATCGACCAGTGCGTGGCCCAGGGCGTCCCGTTCGCCCGCGAGTACGGCGGCCTCCTCGACAACCGCTCCTTCGGCGGCGTGCAGGTGTCCCGTACCTTCTACGCGCGCGGCCAGACGGGCCAGCAGCTCCTCATCGGTGCCTACCAGGCCCAGGAGCGCCAGATCGCGGCCGGCACCGTCCAGATGAACACCCGCCACGAGATGCTCGAAGTCATCGTCGTGGACGGCAAGGCGCGCGGCATCATCGCCCGTGACATGGTCACCGGTGAGATCGAGACGCACTTCGCCGACGCCGTGGTCCTGGCCACCGGCGGCTACGGCAACGTCTTCTTCCTGTCGACCAACGCCATGGGCTCCAACGTCACCGCCGCGTGGCGGGCCCACCGCAAGGGCGCGCACTTCGCGAACCCCTGCTACACGCAGATCCACCCGACCTGCATCCCGGTCAGCGGCGACTACCAGTCCAAGCTGACCCTGATGAGCGAGTCGCTGCGCAACGACGGCCGTATCTGGGTGCCCAAGGTGGGCGGTGACGACCGGGACCCGCGCCAGATCCCCGAGGAGGAGCGCGACTACTACCTGGAGCGCATCTACCCGGCCTTCGGCAACCTGGTGCCCCGCGACATCGCGTCCCGCGCCGCCAAGAACGTCTGCGACGAGGGCCGCGGCGTCGGCCCCGGAGGCCTGGGTGTGTACCTGGACTTCGCGGACGCCATCGGGCGCCTGGGCCGCGAGGCGGTCGAGGCCAAGTACGGCAACCTCTTCGACATGTACCAGCGCATCACCGGGGAGAACCCGTACGAGCTCCCGATGCGCATCTACCCGGCCGTGCACTACACGATGGGCGGGCTGTGGGTCGACTACGACCTCCAGAGCACCATCCCGGGCCTGTTCGTGACGGGTGAGGCCAACTTCTCCGACCACGGCGCCAACCGCCTGGGCGCGAGCGCGCTGATGCAGGGTCTGGCGGACGGCTACTTCGTCCTGCCGAACACCATCAACGACTACCTCTCGGCCGGCCCCTTCGAGGCGATCGACGAGAGCCACCCCGAGGCCGTCGCGGCCAAGGCGGACGTCACCGCGCGCATCGACAAGCTGCTCTCCGTCAACGGTTCCCGCACCGTCGACTCCTTCCACAAGGAGCTCGGCCACATCATGTGGGACTACTGCGGCATGGAGCGCAACGAGGAGGGCCTGCGCAAGGCCATCGAGCTCATCCGTGAGCTGCGCGCCGAGTTCTGGCGCGACGTCAAGGTGCTCGGGGCCAACGAGGAGTTCAACCAGGCTCTGGAGAAGGCCAACCGTGTGGCCGACTTCCTGGAGCTGGGCGAGCTCATGTGCATCGACGCCCTGCACCGGCGCGAGTCCTGCGGCGGTCACTTCCGCTCCGAGAGCCAGACCGAGGACGGGGAGGCCCTGCGTCACGACGACGAGTTCGCCTACGTCGCGGCCTGGGAGTTCGGTGGCGTGGACAGCAAGCCCGTGCTCCACAAGGAAGACCTGGAGTACGAGTACGTCGAGATGAAGCAGCGGAGCTACAAGTGAACATCACCCTGCGCGTGTGGCGCCAGAAGGGCCGTGACGACGAAGGTCGCATGGCCACTTACAAGCTCACCGACGTCTCGCCGGACATGTCCTTCCTGGAGATGCTCGACGTCCTCAACGAGAAGCTCACGCTGGAGAACGAGGACCCGGTCGCGTTCGACCACGACTGTCGCGAGGGCATCTGCGGTGCCTGCGGCGTCGTGATCGACGGCGAGGCCCACGGCCCCGAGCGCACGACCACCTGCCAGCTGCACATGCGCAGCTTCAAGGACGGCGACACCATCACGGTGGAGCCGTGGCGGGCCACGGCGTTCCCCGTCGTGAAGGACCTGGTCGTCGACCGGGGAGCGTTCGACCGCATCATCCAGGCGGGCGGCTTCATCAGCGCCCCGACGGGTACCGCGCCGGACGCCCACGCCAACCCGATCCCGAAGCCGGACGCCGACCGCGCCTTCGACGCCGCGACCTGCATCGGCTGCGGCGCGTGCGTGGCGGCCTGCCCCAACGCGTCCAGCATGCTGTTCACCGCCGCGAAGGTCACCCACCTCGGCATGCTCCCGCAGGGGCAGCCGGAGCGGGCGTCGCGCGTGGTGAAGATGGTCAACCAGCAGGACGAGGAGGACTTCGGCGGCTGCACCAACATCGGTGAGTGCGCCGCGGTCTGCCCGAAGGGCATCCCGCTGGACACGATCTCGCAGCTCAACCGCGACCTGCTGGGCTCGCTCAGCAAGGGCATCGGCTAGGAACCCCGCTCCCGCACCGCGCCGTCCAGGCCCGGGACGGGGCCGGGCTCCTGGCGGAGCCGCGTCCGCACGGCCGAACGGGGCCGCACCCCTGCAGGGGGGCGCGGCCCCGTCCTTGCGTCCTGGCCCCACCAGGGCACGGAGGCCTGCCGTGCACCTACGGGGCACTGCTGGGGGACACGAGCCCTCTCAGCCGCTCGGCGATCTCCGGGATGTCCACCAGCTCTCCCGTGGTGACGGCGATCACCAGGTCGTAGGAGGCGTTCTGGTCGACCGGGCCGAAGCCCTCCCCGTTGAGTCGCAGGAACGCCCTGGCACTGGTCCAAGCCAGCCTCTTGTTGCCGTCGGACAGCGGATCTCCGATGACTACCGACTGCATGAGGGCAGCGGCCTTATGCCACAGGTCCGGGTACGCGTCCTCTCCGAACACGGTCGTCTGCGGACGCAGAAGGGCGGCCTGGAGCAGTCCGACGTCCCTCATGGCGGTGGTGGAGGGAAGGACCACCTGGATGATCGCGGTGACGTCGGCTCTCGTGAGGTAGTGCGTCACTCGGCCAGCCTCGCCAGGAGTTCGGCGTCCTCCTGGGCGATCTCCAGGGCGTACTGGCGCACCCTCTCGGTCTGGCGGCGTGCGAGGTACTCCCTGACAGCGAGGACGACCTCGGAGTTCACGCTGTTGCCGTCCTCCTCGGCCGCCTCCTTGATCCGGGCGTGCACGTCCTCCGGGAGGCGGAGATTCATGTTCATAGGAGCATGGTACGCGGACACGGTACCAATGAGTGGTGCTACCAGGCCGTGTCCCTCATGACCACGGTGGAGGGAGGACCCACCGCACGGCCGCCCGCGTCCGCCTCAGGACGCCGCGGGGCGGACCATGCAGTACGCCGACGGGGCCCGCGGGTTGTTGATCGCCCGCACCACGCGGAATCCGTACCGCTCGTAGTAGCCGAGGTTCGCGGAGTTCATCGTCTCCAGATGGACGGGGACGCCGTCCGCGTCGGCCCGCGCGAGGCCCGCGCACAGCAGGTGCGCGCCCACACCGGTCCCGCGCGCCGCCGGGTCGGTCCCCAGCATGGACAGGTACCAGTGCGGCTCGTCGGGGGCGGACGCCCTGAGTTCGGCGGTGTAGCGCGCGATCTCGGGAAGGCGTGACAGGCCGACCAGGCGGATCCAGTGGGGGAGCGAGCGGAGCATCACGGCGAAACCCTCCGAGGACGCGTCCGGCGGAACCCACAGGGCCGCGCCCCGGACCACCGGTCCTCGCGCGGAGTCCTCGCGGCTCTCGACGACCGTGGTATAGCCGCTCGGGACGTGGCCGAACCCCGCCATGAGCGCGCACGCGCGCGTCGTCTGTGTCTTGCGCAGGTACTCGTCGGGGAAGAACCAGCGGAAGAAAGGGTCGCTCTGGAAGGCGCGCCCCAGGGCCCGGGCGACCCCGGGGACGTCGTTCGTGGTTGCGGTGCGGACGGCCCGCGCCGATGCCGTGGGCGTCACGGATGGTGCCTCTTCCCTCGTCGCGGGGCTCTGGTCACCGCTCATGGTAGATCGCCCAAACGTCACCGGTGGGGTGTTTTCCAGGAAGGTGACGACAGATCCACCGGGCCCGGCCCCGTCACGGCGGCCGGGCGCCACCCGGTCCCGTCACCGCTCAGGAGGGGTCGCGGAGCAGGTAGTAGTGGGTCCCCGCGTCCGGGCTCTCCACCTCGCGGGACACACGGAAGCCGAACCGCTCGTAGAAGCCGACGGTCTTGTCGTCGAGGGTCTGGGTGAACACGGGGATCCCCTCGGAGTCCGCGCGGTCCAGCCCCTCGGCGAGGAGCCCGCCCGCCATGCCGGTTCCGGCCGCCGCGGGATCGACCCCCAGCGCGGCCAGGTACAGGTGGGGTTCCTGGGGCGCCGCCAGCTTCCACTCGGCGAAGACCCGCACGAACGCGGTGAGCCGCGCCCGGCCGATCAGCGAACCCCAGTGCGGCCAGGTGCGCAGTGAGACCAACTGCCCCTCGGGGTTCGCCGTGGGCGGCGCCCACAGTGCCGCTCCGCGCACCACCGGCGCGGAGTCCTGGTCGTCCCTGGTCTCGGCGACCCGGGTGTGGCCCGTGGGAACGTAGCCGAACCCGGCGGTCAGGGCGAAGAAGCGCCGTGTCCTGGCCATACGGAACTCGTCGTCGGGGAACAGCCAGCGGAAGAACGGGTCCTCGTGGGCGGACCTGCTCAGGACGCGGGCGACCCCGGCGACGTCGTCGGGCGTGGCGGGACGGGCGGTGGAGGTGACGATCATGCGTCCTGCTCTCTGATAGGGGGCGGCCTCTCGCACATGGTAGATCACGGAACCATCACGACAACGCGGTGGTGGGTGCGGCGGGGGACCGTCCGGACACCGGTTGGTCGAACACGTGGGCCCGTACCCAGGCGTGCATCGCGATCGCCGCGGCGGCACCGGCGTTGATCGACCGGGTCGAACCGAACTGGGCGATGGACAGCACCGCCTGGCACACCTCCCGCACCTCCTCGGACAGCCCCGGCCCCTCCTGCCCGAACACCAGAACGGCGTCGCGCGGCAGCGGGTAGGTCTCCAACGGCACCGCGCCAGGCAGGTTGTCGATCCCGATCAGGGGCAGTCCGCGTTCACCGGCCCACGCCACGAGCGCGTCCGTGCCGGGGTGGTGGTGGACGTGCTGGTAGCGGTCGGTCACCATGGCCCCCCGCTTGTTCCACCGGCGGCGGCCCACGATGTGGACCGCGGCGCACCCGAACGCGTTGGCGGTGCGCACGACCGAACCGATGTTGAAGTCGTGCGTCCAGTTCTCCACGGCGACGTGGAAGGGGTGCCGGACCGTGTCGAGGTCGGCGACGATCGCCTCACGCCGCCAGTACCGGTAGTGGTCCACGACGTTGCGCCGGTCGCCCCCGGCCAGGAGTTCGGGGTCGTAGTGGTCGCCCTCGGGCCAGGGCCCAGCCCAGGGCCCCACCCCCACCTCGCGCGCCTCGTCCTCGCCGTTGCCGTCGGGCGCGGCGGATACGGCCGTGGAGGGGAGGGTGGCCTGGGGTGCGGGGTGCTCGTTCATCCGTTCCAGCTTACGAACCCCCGCCACCTCCTCGGGGAGAGCCGACCGCCCCCGGCGGGGGAGGGGTACCGGCCGACACCACCGGGGCGCGGATCCCGGCCCCGGACCACCCCGCTCCGAGGAGGTGGCCCCGCCGTGGGCGCTCCTCAGACTGCGCCCTGTCGCCTGCTCCGCCGGGCCCGCGTGAGGAGCAGGGCCGCGGCGCGCCAGCCGATCATGGTGGCCGCGAGGAACAGGGACGTGACCACGACGAAGCTGAGCGGCGCGCCCTCCCCGGTGAACACGCGCAACGCCATCCCGCCCGCCACCGTCACGGCCCACACGAACACGCCGACCGGCCAGATCCGGGCGGGAGACCTCCAGGCCAGGGTGACCGCCCACCCCAGGACCGTCCCGGCCAGGAACGGCCAGGCCGTGCCCCAGATCCCCGCGAGGGCGGTGCCGGACTCGTGGTCGACCCTGCCGATCACGACGAAGGCGAGCACACAGACCAGGTCGGCCGCCAAGGCGAGCGGCGCAGCATACGAACGCATGCGGCCAGGTTAGCGGGCTGCCCCGAACCGTTGCCGGTGTGGCGTGAGGGACCGCGAACCCTTCCGGTCACCGCGCCGGACCCCGGGCGCGCGTCCGGGGTCCGGCGCGGTGCGAGGTGCGGTGGTGCCGGTCGGGGGCGCCCCCGTCGGACCGGTGTCCTAAGCTCGGTGCCGGTCGAGGAAGGAGGCCGCCCGGCCACTCCCGGCACCCCGTACCCCCACCGCCAGAAGGTTGCCCGCAGTCATGAGTTCTCCCCCCTCGCCCGCCGGCCCCGGTCCCGCGACCACGCCCCTCCCCGAGGGGGTGTCACCCCTCACCCGGGGCGAGCCGAACCGCGTCGGGCCGTTCCGGCTGGTCGGGCGGATCGGAGCGGGCGGCATGGGCGTGGTCTACGCGGCTCTGGACGACGACGACAACCGGGTCGCGGTCAAGTGCGTGCACCGGACGTTCGCCGCCGACCCCGACTTCCGCTCCCGGTTCGCCCGGGAGGTCTCGCTGGTGCGACGGGTCCGTGCGGCCTGCGTACCGTCCTTCGTCGGCGCCGACACCGCGGCGGACCTCCCCTGGCTGGCCTCCGAATACGTTCCCGGACCCACCCTGGACGCCCACGTGCGCGCCTGTGGTCCGCTGACCGGACCGGCCCTGACCGCCTTCGCGTTCGGGGTCGCCGAGGCGCTCACCGCGGTCCACGCCGCGGGAGTGGTGCACCGCGACCTCAAACCCGGCAACGTGATCCTGGCGCCGGACGGTCCGCGGGTGCTGGACTTCGGCATCGCCCGCGCGGTGG
Organism: Nocardiopsis sp. NPDC058631; assembly: GCF_042716955.1. Classification (NCBI taxonomy): domain Bacteria; kingdom Bacillati; phylum Actinomycetota; class Actinomycetes; order Streptosporangiales; family Nocardiopsidaceae; genus Nocardiopsis; species Nocardiopsis sp. NPDC058631. The sequence continues at coordinate 57,765 of NZ_JBHXQY010000028.1, forward strand.
AGGAGACCGCCCTGACCCGCACCGGCGGGTTGGTGGGTACGCCGGGGTGGATCGCGCCGGAACAGTACCTCGGACGGGACGCCAGCGACCGCTCGGACATGTTCGCGTGGGCGGGGCTGGTGGCCTTCGCGGCCACCGGCCGCGGGCCCTTCGGCGAGGGCGGCTCCGACGTGACGGCGGCGCGCATCCTCTCCGACCGGCCTGAGCTGGACGGGGTTCCCGCACACCTGAGAGGTCTGCTGGCCAGGGCCCTGGACAAGGACCCCGGCCACCGCCCCGACGCGGCCGAGGCCATGGAGGCGACGGCAGCGCTCCTCGGGGCGGACCGGGGGGCCTTCGGCACCGGAGGCGCCGACCGGGCCATGGGCCGGGTGTGGGCGGGCGCGACCGCCGAACCGGGCGGTGGGATCGAGCGGTGGCGCGCCCACGCACCCCGGCGGAGGCCGTGGGCGGTCCGGCACCGTCGGCCCCTGGCGGTCGCCGCGGCCGCGGCCGTGCTCGTGCTCCTGGCCGGAACCGGGGTCGGACACCTCGTCGCCGACGAGCAACCCGGACCAGGGGAGGGGGCGGAGGCGACCGCGACCGGCGGTGGGGCAGGAGGCGCCTCCGACCAGCCGGACGGGGCCCCGGCCGGGTACCAGGACCTGTACGAGAACGGCGGCGTCGTCGTCGAGGCCTCCCCGGACAGGCCCGTGCTGACACGCAGGCTGGTGTCCGAGGACGGCGGCGACTCGCTCGACCAGCTGGAGATCACCTTCTCGACGGACGCGGAGGCGAGCGAGGACTGGAACTCCGTGACGATCCACCTGGAGTACCTGCCCGACTTCGGCGAGATCCAGGTGCGCACCAGCGACTTCGGCTCGGTCAGGGAGATCCGCCCCGGCCAGGAGTTCCTCGACTTCGAGCGGCAGGAGGCGGGCGGCGCCCAGGTGCTCAGCCCGACGAACGACTCCGTCGAGCTCATGGGGATCGGGGTGCAGGGGCGGGAGGCCGCGGCCCTCTACTACCTGCCCTCCGGTCTGGTGGAGGGGGACGACCGGATCACAGTGGATCAGCCGGGGTCCGTCTGCTTCCTGCCGCGTGACGGGGCGCCGACGTTCCGGGGCACGGCCCTGTTGGGGCCGCACGACCTCTCCCCGGCCGGCGGCGCGCCCGTGAACAGCTGCGTCTACACGGGCGGAACCTGACCCGTGGCCGCGCCTGCCGGGGCGCCCGGCGCCCCGGCGGGCGCCCCCGCCCCGGGCGCCCCGGCCAGGCCTCTGCCCCGCCCGACCTGTGGGGAGGGCCCGACCCGGCCCGACCCGACCCTCCCGCCCCTCCGAGACGAAGGTGTCCGCGTGACCCCAGCAACCCCACCCCCGTTCAGCCTCCACCACCTGCCCGCCGGGATCACGCCGCCGGCGAAGACCGACCCGCGCACCCTCGGGCACTACCGCGTCGTCGGCCGGATCGGGGCCGGCGGAATGGGAGCGGTGTACGCCGGGCTGGCCCCCGACGGCGCGTGCGCCGCCGTCAAGGTCATCCACCCCCAGTTCGCGGCGGACCCGGAGTTCCTCGCCCGGTTCGCCCGCGAGGTCGGCATGGTCTCCCGGGTGCGAGCGACCTGCGCCCCGGCGTTCCACGGGGCGGACGTCCGGGCGGAGACGCCCTGGATGGCCACCGAGTACGTGCCGGGGCGCACCCTGCGCCAGTACGTGCGGGAGAACGGGCCGCTCACGGGCGGCATGCTCCTCGCGCTCGCCGCGGGGCTGGCCGAGGCGCTCGTCGCCGTCCACGGGGCCGGTGTGGTCCACCGCGACCTGAAGCCGGGCAACGTGATCCTCTCGCCCGGCGGGCCCAAGGTCCTCGACTTCGGGATCGCCCGCGCGATGGAGGGGACGGCCCTCACGCGGACCGGCGGGCTCCTCGGCACACCGGGCTGGATCGCGCCCGAGCAGTACGAGGGGCAGCCCGCCACCGAGCGGTCGGACATGTTCGCGTGGGCCGGGCTCGTCACCTTCGCCGCCACCGGACGCGACCCCTTCGGAACCGGGCCGGCCGACGTCGTGTCCTACCGGACCCGCAACGACGAACCCGACCTCGACGGCCTGCCCCCCGAACTCGCGGACGTGGTGCGCGGCGCGTTCGCCAAGGACCCCGCGGCGCGCCCCACGGCGGACGAGGCGCTCACCCGCGTCACCGGAGGCTGGAGGGCCACCAGGGTCCTGGACACGGGCGCCGGGGCCCCGGCCGGTACCGCCCCGCCGGAGGACGCGGGGGCGCAGACCGCCCTCGTCCACCCGACCGGTGCGCCGGGGTCCCCCCACGCGGTCCACCCCACCCGGGTCGTCCCGCGGATGCTCGCCACGGAGTGGCGGGGCATCGAGGCACCGCCCCCGCGCCGCGTGCGCCGAGGCGGGCGGTCCCGGAGGCCGTTGATGGCGGGGGCCGCCGCCCTGGCGGTCCTGGTACTCCTCGGAGGGTGGTTCCTGGTGGCGCCGGAGACCGTACCGGGGATCGGATCCGGCGGGGACGGAGGCGACCCGGCCGGGACCGCGGCGGACGGGAGCACCGCCGGTGCCGGTGGCGCCGGGGAGGGCGGCGAAGGCCCGGCCGTGGCCGCGGACCCCGAGGACGTCGGTGCGGTGGTCCCGGAGGCGGTCGAACTGGCACTGGGCGCGTCGAGCTTCGTCAGCTTCGATCACGCGGGTTCCAACGACATCGGCGACGAGCCCTCCCACGACTACGTGTACACCGAGGCACCCGAGCCCGTGTACCACCAGACGGACACCTTCGGGGCGATCGTCAGCGGGCACGTCCTGCTCGGGGAGGACCTCTCCGACGCGGTGCTGTTCGTGGACCTGAACACGACGGCGGACGGCGGGCGCCGCCGTGCGTTCTACCGGGAGGAGGCCCGGGCGCAGGCACTGGAGGGCGGTCCCCGGGCTATGTGGGAGGGGCAGGTGCGCCGTATGGAGCTGACGGTCGCGGAGGGATCGGAGGCCTCCTACCGGGGCGTCAGCTCCGTTCCCGTGGAATGGCTGCCGGAGGAGCTGATCGGGGACCGGGACATGGCGGAGCGCTCCGGCCACCACTACTCCGGGACGTTCGCCGGGGAACCGTCCGAGGAGGGCGGTCCCGCCCGCGAACTGGAGTTCGACCTGTGGGTCGGGGACGACGGCTACCCCCTGCGGTTTCACACCTCGGAGGAGCGCGGGGTGGAGACCGAGTACGGGGAACCCCGGGTCGACACGTATGAGCTCGACTTCATCCAGTTCGGCGAGCCGGTGGAGGCGGAGGTCCCCGAGGAGGCGGAGATCGGCGACGAGTACCCCACCTCCTGACCGGCGGCACCGGTCGGCGGCCCGGGGCGGGGGCCGCGGCCCCGGCAGGGGGCGCCGGGGCCGCGGACCGTGCCCTCACTCGCCCCGGAGGTTGCCCTTGAGGAACTCCACCTGGAGCAGCATCAGGTTCTCCGCGACCGTCGGGTCGGACGGCGAGTGCGTCACCCCCGACAGGGGCAGCACCGTGTGCGGTCGGCCCGCCGCCATCAGCGCCGAGGACATCCGCTGGGTGTGCGCGAACGCCACGTTGTCGTCCGCCAGGCCGTGGATCATCATCAGCGGACGCTCCAGCTTGGCCGCCTCCGCCAGGAGCGAGCTGCGCTCGTACGCCTCGGGGTTCCCCTCGGGGGTGCCCAGGTAGCGCTCGGTGTAGTGGGTGTCGTACAGCGCCCAGTCGATGACCGGTGCGCCCGCCACCGCGGCGTGGAACACGTCCGGGCGGCGCAGCACCGCGAGCGCGGCGAGGAAACCGCCGAACGACCAGCCGTGGATGCCCACGCGCGAGGTGTCCAGGCAGGAGAAGCGGGCCGCCGCGTCCCTCAGCGCCTCCACCTGGTCGTCCAGGACCGGCTCGGCGAGGTCGAGGTGGACGGACTGCTCCCACTCCACGCCGATCCCCGGGGTGCCGCGGCCGTCCGCGATGAGCACCGCGAAGCCCTGTTCCGCGTACCACTGCGCGGTCAGGTAGGCCCCGCGGGCGTTCAGCACCCGCTGGGCGTGCGGACCCCCGTAGGGGGCCACCAGCACAGGGAGCGGACGGAGGTCGTCTCGGTACCAGGACGGCAGCACGAGCGCGGTCGGGATCCGCCGCTCGCCGGCACGCCAGAACTCCACCCTGGGCTCCGGGAGGTCGGGTACCTCCGCGAGGCTGGGGATCTCGGAGTGCGCCCGTCGCGTCTCGGTGCCGGCGTTGCGCAGGACCACCGTGCGCACGCCCGCGAAGTCCATCGAGCGGTGCTGGACGACGAGGGTGTCGCCGCGCAGCCGTCCGGACCGCAGACCGCTGTGGGCGCCCGAGTCGGCGGCCTTGGAGCTGCCGTGCCCGGGAACCTCCACCGGTGCAGACAGACCGGTCGCCAGGTCCACCAGCCACAGGGACACGTCGCCGGGGCTTTCCGCGGGTGAGCCCGTGTACAGGACGCGGTCGCCGTCCACGTCCACGACCCCGCGCACGTACACGTCGGCCGGACTCACGGGTGCGCCGCCGACGTACACGCGCCGCTCACCGGACGCGGAGTCGCGGGCGATCCACACCAGCTCCCCGGACGCGGTGTGGGCGGGCACGCCCGGCATCAGCTCGACCCACACGTCGTCGGTGTCGGTGCGCACCTCGGCGACCAGGCCGGTGGCGGGGTCGCCGCTGAGGAGGGTGAGCGCGCGCTGGCCGCGGTCCTGCGCGGTGAGGACGAGCGTGGGGGTGCCGTCGGGTCCGCTGGTCCAACCGACCGTCGACAGGTAGGGGAAGGCGTCCCGGTCCCACTCGACCCAGGTGGGGGAGGGGCGGCCGTCCCGCTGGTGGGCCCCCGCCGAACCGACGGGGAACACCGCCAGGCGGACATCCGCGTTGACGCCCCCGGCGGGCGGGTAGCGCAGCGCCGTCGGCTCCTGGTGGGGGCGTCCCGGGTCGGACACGTACCAGGTGTTCACCGCGGACTCGTCCACGCGGGTGACGGCGAGCGCGGAGCCGTCCGGCGCCCACCAGAAGCCCCGGTAGCGCCCCATCTCCTCCGCCGCGACCAGCTCGGCCAGCCCCCACGAGACGTTGTCGCCGTCGGGCTCGACGACCACCCGGTCCCCGTGGTCGGCCTCGGCCGCCGAGACGTCGATGACGTGCACGGCGCCGCCGCTGACGTAGGCGACCCTGTCACCCGCCGGGCTGATCCGCGGGTCCACGACGGGGGTGACCGCGGGTAGTTCGCGGGGCGCGGCGCCCCCACCGACCAGGTCGACGTAGAACAGCCGCCCGGACAGGGTGAACACGGCCCGGGTGAAGGCGTCGTCCACCGTGTACGACACGATGCCGCCGCCGCTCTCGCGAAGCCGCTCACGGCGTGCCCGCTCCTCGGGGGGAAGGTTCTCGTCGTCCGCGCCCAGGGCCTTGGGGTCGGCCACCACCGCCTCGGTCGCGGACCCGGTCTCGTGCACCCACAGGCACGTGCCCGTGTCTACTCCGTCGCGTCCCCGGAGGAAGGCGACGCGTTGTCCGTCCGGCGAGATCTGGAACGCGCGCGGAACACCGATCGTGAAGCGTTGGGTACGGGCCTGTTGGCGAGGAAAACTCATAGGGGGATTGTGTCCCATGTCGCGGGCGCGCGGGAGGCGTGTCCTCTGCCCACCAGCCACGACACGCGACGGTCCGCGGCACGGCGGTGCGCCGGCCCCGCGGGCGGCGCGGCCGGGGGCCCGCGGCCCTGCGGGAGGTCGGGCGGATTCTCCGGCACCCAAGGACACGGGTGGGCGAAGATCCCGCCGCGCCTGGATGCGGCCGGTATCGTTCGCTATGTGACTGACAGGCGACTGATGATGGTGCACGCACATCCCGACGACGAGAGCATCGTCACGGGAGCCACGCTGGCGAAGTACGCGGCCGAGGGGGTCGGCGTCACCCTGGTGACCTGCACCCTCGGTGAGGAGGGAGAGGTCGTCCCCGACGACCTCGCGCATCTGACCGCCGACCGCGACGACACCCTCGGCGCCCACCGGATCGGAGAACTGGAGAAGGCCTGCGTCGCCCTGGGCGTGCGCGACCACCGGTTCCTCGGCGGTGCCGGCCACTACCGTGACTCGGGCATGGAGGGCGGTCCCGCGAACGACCACCCGAAGGCGTTCCGGGGAGCCGACACCGAGGCGGCCGCGACGATGCTGGCGGAGGTCATCCGTGAGGTGCGGCCCCACGTGCTGGTCAGCTACGACGAGCACGGCGGCTACGGGCACCCGGACCACGTCCAGGCGCACCGTGTCACCCGGCGCGCGTGCGCCCGAGCCGGTGAGCGCTCGATGGCGGGCAGCCCCTGGCAGGTCCGCAAGCTCTACGCGATCGCGCAGCCGGTGTCCGTGATCGAGGCGTCGATCGCGCGGCTGAACGAGGAGTCGGGCCCGTTCACGCCGCCCGCGCGGGTGTCCGACATCGCGCGGGGGACTCCGGACCCGCTGGTGACCACACGCGTGGACGCCGGTGCGTACTGGGCGGACAAGGCGATGGCGCTACGGGCGCACGCCACGCAGCTCACCGTGGACGGTGAACGGTTCGCCCTGTCCAACGGCGTCGCGCAGGAGATCGACGCCGTCGAGTACTTCACGCTGCTGATCGGACCGCCTCCGCGTGTGCACCCGGGGGAGTTCGAGACGGACCTGTTCGCGGGCCTGTGACCCCGACCGGTACCGGGGACCGTCTACGCTCGTCTGCTGTGAGCACACCTGAGTCCACCGAGATCCGTGAGCGGAGTCCGGCACGGGAGTTCCTGTCGCCGGTGCTCACCGCGGCCACCTTCGCGGTCCTGCTGCTGCTCGGCGCGCTCGTGGGCCTGGCCTCCACGACCGGCGCCGGTTGGCTGACCCGCTACTGGGACGCGGGCCCTCCCGTGCCGCCGCTGGCGGTGGCGGGGCTACTGGCCTTCCTGGTGCTCCTGTACGGGGCCGGCCGCCTGTGCGCGTGGGGGAGCCGCCGCTGGTCGGGGGCGCTGGCCTTCGCCTCGGGCTTCCTCGCGGTGCTGATCGCCCTGGTCGGCTACATGCCCGGCGGTGACGTCGTCCTCACCAACCACCTCATACACAACGCGTACCTGTTCGGGACGATGCTGGTCCTGGTGATCTCCGTGATCCGCAGCGCCGCGCCCGTCCGCGCCCCCTCGGCGGACGCGTCGGACGGCACCCACCGGCAGCCGGTGCGCCCCTCGTCGGGCGCGCGCCCGTGGAACGGCGGCTGAGCCGGCCGACGGGCACGACACGGCGCGCAAGGACCACCGGGG
>NZ_JBHXQY010000029.1:0-63174 GCF_042716955.1 Nocardiopsis sp. NPDC058631
CCCACCCCCTAGATATACACCACAAATACCGGCGGCTGGTTATTTTTTTTAAATTACACCGCTGCTGACGCCCTGCGTGGCGGCCCCCGGGGGGGGGCGGGGGGGCCTCGACCTACTGCTTCACCACGTCACTGTGGGACCGGGGGTCCCACCAGAGGACGCAGGTTCTAGTCGATGTTGGTGCTGACGGGCCCGTTGACGCAGTCGCCCGTGGTCTGCGGCGACAGGATCGGGATGTTGGCACCCACCAGGCCCACGGCCAGCTCGGTGTTGCAGAGCTGAACGGGGACCAGCTGCAGGTTCTGGTTGAACTGCTGGTCACCCCCGTGCGAACCGTGCGAGCCGGCGGAGGCCGGGGAGGCCGCGAGCATGGCGCCCAGGGCGATTCCGGCGATGGCCGTGGCAGTCGCGAACTTACGCAGCATGCTGGCCCCCTGCTAGTCGATGTTGGTGCTGATCGGGCCGTTGACGCAGTCGCCCGTGGTCTGCGGCGACAGGATCGGCACGTTGACGCCCGCCAGGAGACCGACGGCCAGCTCGGTGTTGCAGAGCTGAACGGGGATGGCCTGAAGGTTCTGGTTGTACTGCTGGTCGCCACCGTGCGAACCGTGCGAACCGTGCGAACCGTGCGAGCCGGCGGAGGCCGGGGAGGCCGCGAGCATGGCGCCCAGGGCGATTCCGGCGATGGCCGTGGCAGTCGTGATCTTGCGCAGCATGTCAGGAATCTCCTAGTCGATGTTGGTGCTGATCGGGCCGTTGACGCAGTCGCCCGTGGTCTGCGGCGACAGGATCGGCACGTTGACGCCGACCAGGCCGACGGCAGCGCTGGTGTTGCAGAGCTGAACCGGGACCAGCTGGAGGTTCTGGTTGTACTGCTGGTCGCCACCGTGCGAGCCGTGGGAACCGGAGGCGGAGGCCGGGGAACCGGTGAGGACGACACCGAGAGCCGCACCAGCGATGAGACCGGCAACGCCGAGCTTACGCAGCATTGAATTACCCTTCATTGGAATGTGGAAAATCGTCGCGAGCGGACGAATTACCGGAACTAGCTGATGTTGGTGCCGACAGGGCCGTTCACGCAGTCGCCCGTGGTCTGCGGCGACAGGATCGGCACGGTCACGGCGACCAGACCAACGCTGCCGGTCAGGTTGCAGGACTGGATCGGGACCAGCTGGAGGTTCTGGTTGAACTGCTGGTCACCGCCGTGCGAGGCGTGAGCGGGAGCCCCCATGAGGAGAACGCCCATCGCGGCACCGGCGACCAGGCCAGCAGCGGCCAACTTCTTGATCATGTTTCCCCCGGGAAATCAAACGAGGTGCTGACAGAAAAAGACTCAGGCGCTTGTTGCACCTGTGTCGCGGTGGACTGGGGCAATCATCATCCGGCCCCTGTTTTTTGTCAACGCCGAAACCCCGAAAGCACTTTGTCCATATTGTCGCGAGAATTCTTTTTGTTTCGTTCGCGAATATATCTATTGGCACCTTTTTTGTGCGACACGCACAAACCCCTGACACCCGGACAAGAAGTGGCCGCACCGGCGAAGCGGACACACCCACCGCTAGCACCACATGAGCGACGCGGCCCGAACCCCGGATCGCCCGAGGAGCCAGAGAAACCGCAGTTCAGAGCAGGGAGCACCAAAGAGGGGGCGACCTGCGGACCACCACACGGGGCAAAGAACCAGCGTTACCTCCCCGTGTCCCAAGCGCGACACATTCGCGATCAGCCGAATTTCTGAGTTCCGCGGGCCCTGGTCCACAACACCCGAAACCGCCCCCGGCCCCACCGCGCGTACGCCGCGCGGACGGCAGGGCTCACGAGCGCCGGCCCGCACCGGCACCGGCGGGGTGTGGAGGAGGCGTCGCACGGGTCCGGGCCGGAGGAGCCCGCACCGGCCTCGGGGCCGGACCGTGCGCGCCGACGCGGGGCAGCGTGGCGGACCCCGGGGGCGGGGCGGGCACACCACCGCAAGGGCGCAACGCGACACCGCTGGAGGTTGTGCCAGCGCGTTGAGGGGTTCTGTCGCAGCCCTGCCAGCAGCCCGCACAGGGCAGTGACCAGGCATGGAAGAGGTCCTGTTGGTTCTGTCAGCCCTGTCGGCGCCCCGTTGCCCCGATCGCAACCGCCCGGCGAATCAAGCAGCGGAACCCAGTCACCCATCGCTTCGGGCAAGCCGTCCCAGCCGGATCCGGCAAGCCGGCAAACAGAGAAAACCCGAAGGCCCGATTGGCCAACCGCCCCTCAGGGACCCCACAGGGCACACAAAGCCGCCATGAAGGTCATGAGCTTCACAACGTGCCAAACGCTCCCCAGGGGCCACCTCAGCCCCTCCGTAATCACGCCTGCACGTGCAGACGTGATTACGGAGGGGCTGATCCCCATCCACACCCCCACGGTCGCCCATCGAACCCCGAGCCACCTGTTATGACATGAGTTATTAGTTACTTTTGTTATCGTTTGTCGGATTTTCCATACAGTGGAACTGGCCACATTAGGGCAGCCCCCACCCCGGCATTTCGGCCATCGACAGCAAGAGCACCAAGGCGTCAGCCAGGGCCAAAAACCGCACCCATGCCCCCAGGTAGTGGACTCGTTACTATGGGTGAGATTTTGGCTGTTGACCATGCACCTTTAGGACTTGTTATCTCTGCGTCGAGGTATATGATCCGTTTTGTCTTTCGGAGGCGCACGACGCCCCAGCAACACCAGGCCAAAATCTCACTGAGCACACATCCAGTGGCTTACAGTGATGATGTGATGCGGGGAGTAGTTGAGCGTTCCCATGCGAGGCGAAGGCTTTGCCCGTAGGCTGAACAGGGTTCGAGTGCAACGGCCTCAAACTGCCTCAAATGGTCAATTCTGCCAATTTGCAGTTTCAAGCAAGGGGGTTTCGGACACTTGTCCTATGCATCCCTTGCAAGAGCACATCCCTGAAAGCTCCGGCGATGCCCGGTCGAGCATTGCTCCAACACGGACATCGCCGGATAAGGCGGCTCCGGTCAGTCAGCTACACCTGTGCGTCTACCTGCAAGTAATCTGCACATGGGCCGGCTGGTCGGGGCCCCGCTCTTCCCTCGGGGACTCGGCTGGCGTCTGGATCGTGTAGGCGAGCGCCAGGCCGGCAACGATCAACGCACCGGCTGCCGATACACCCTGCACCGCGCTCCAGATACTCGGACTGCAGACTTCGCCGGGCCGCTCGTCCTCTCGCCCCTCCGGGGGAGGAACTTCCGGCCTGATCTGCATCGCGCGCCAGAGTTTCCGAAGGAATCTCATTACCCTCACTGCTGCTCCCTCTGAGTGAACCTGTCCCACAAAGACAGGAAGGGTCGATCGCAAGAATCTCGCGATCGAGGAGCCTGACCAGAGTTCAGTGGCTGGCTCTGACCAGGGGCTTGGTGAAGGAGCACCAGCTGAAGCCCAATGTACAGGAGCCCTTTACCTCGTGTCTCGCCATGTGGGCGCGTCGGCATGCGGAAGTCTTCGCCACCCGTTGTGAATTATTGTTTTGGCAGCTCAGGTACGTCGCAGATGCTCCCAGTGGCGCGGATCACGAAGCAACTGGCGTGCGCTGCCTGCAACTCTTCCGGATTAGACGGACATCCGAGCTTTTCCCAGGAAGATAAATAATGGACCCTTGGCCCCATCCTGGGATGAATCCCCCACCCGAGCGCACGGCACGCCCTCAACCTCACAGCTGGAAGAAGGCATTCCAGACCAACTTGACCGGGAATGGCCCGAGCGCCGCGAGAGTCACACACTGTGCCGATCCAGGCATTCTTGGTAACCAAGCCGGTAGGCCGCTCACGGCCGCCTCCCACCCCAGGCCTCCGGCAGAACTCCAGCGTCTTGCGCTCGTGCGCCAGTCGGACTCGCAGAAAAGGTTCACGAGCCCCGCTGAAAGAAATGCGAAAGTAGATCTCGCCCTGCTGGTACAACCCCCGAACGCAAGGTTCTCTCAGCACCAGAAAAAGATAATCAATTTCTTTCCCAGCGGCCCGAGGACGGCACGAGACAAGGAACAGGACCTTCTTCGGTCCTGTGAACCAATTAACACAAGTGGACCTGAGAACCGGACTGGGGCACCTGTTTCCGGCATGTTTTCGGTAACGGCGTCGCTCGCCCACGAGGTACAGGCACTCCGCCCTACCTGGCCTGTTGGCCTGGCCGAACACTGCCGTGCCCACCACCTTCGCCACCTCGACAAAGGTTTTCAAGTCGCCTTCCAAAGCCGGTGGACGTCCTTCCTCACACCCCCTGGAGACGTTCTCCCGGAGGGAGCATGATCCGATGCATCCGCTTCGCGCACGAACACGCCGCGGCCCCGCTGGAAGATCACCAGGCCCTCATCCTGCAGAAGGCAGAGAGCCCGCTGCGCGGTCATTCGTGCGAAGCCGTCGGTCTCGGCGAGCTTCGCTCCAGGGGCAGCCGCTCGCCCGGTTCCCGTTCCATATGCTCCGCCTCACCGCGAAGCAGCTGAGGACGGAGTTGCTGGCAGGGCCTGCGACCCTCGTGGCGCGGGTACCTCGCTGGGCCTCGACGCCGGGGGGCCGGTGCCCGTCCTCGCGGAGAGAGCGGGGCACGGTCCGGCCGTCCTGACGACCGCCTGCGCCGGATGCCCCGAGGGCCGGGACCAGCTCTGGAACGAGCGCCTGGGGGACGCGTTCGGCGCCACCTACCCGGAACCCGGATCGACGGGTGACACACCCGAGATCGAGGACTGAGGGCGTTCCACAGCTGTCCCGGGGACCGTCGTGGACAGCCGTGAACGACCGGGAACGCGAAAGACCCCGGTGACCAGCGTCGTAGCTGGTCACCGGGGTCTCTTCCCAGGGTGGCAGGTGAAGGATTCGAACCTTCGAAGGCTAAGCCGACGGATTTACAGTCCGCTCCCATTGGCCGCTCGGGCAACCTGCCTGGGCTGCGGCGACGGTGTTCGTCGCTGCGCATGAACGAGAATAGCGGATGATCCGCCCGAACCTGTAATCGATAACCGGGGGCGCGTCCCGAGCAGGCCCTTCGGGCACCCTGAGCAGGTCGAGGCTAAGCTCTGAAGCCTGTTCGCGCCGGGATTCCGGCACGGGCGGACGTGTACCCACGCGGGCGTCCACCGGGCGCCCGTGACCCATGAGACCAAGCGGGGTGTGAGCGAACGTGGCCGCCGAATCCAGTTTCGACGTCGTGTCCAAACTCGACCGTCAGGAGGTCGACAACTCCCTGAACCAGACGGGCAAGGAGCTGGCCCAGCGGTTCGACTTCAAGGGGACCGGGACCACCATCGCCTGGCAGGGCGAGGACGGGATCGAGATCAGGAGCACCTCGGAGGAGCGGGCGAACGCCGCCCTGGAGGTGTTCAAGGAGAAGCTGATCAAGCGCAAGCTCTCCCTGAAGATCCTCGACCCCGCCGAGGAGCCCAAGATCTCCGGCAAGGAGTACCGCCTTCCGATCGGGCTCAAGGAGGGCATCACCTCCGAGGACGCCAAGAAGATCTCCAAGCTGATCCGCGACGAGGGCCCCAAGGGCGTCAAGGCGCAGATCCAGGGCGACGAGCTGCGCATCAGCTCCAAGAAGAGGGACGACCTCCAGGCCGCCCAGAACCTGATCAAGGAGAAGGACTTCGACCTGGCGCTCCAGTTCGTCAACTACCGGTAACCGGCGGTCGACGGCACCGGCAGCGGAACGGCCGCCCCCCGTCGCGGGGAGGGCGGCCGCCGCCGTGCCGGAGTCGGTCCCTACCGGCCCATGTCCCATTGGCGGCGCAGGTCGCGCAACCGCCGGACGCGCTCGTCCGTGGGGGGGTGGGCGGCGAACAGCCGCCCCACACCGGTCGGGAACGGGTTGGTCGTCATCACGTGCGCCGACGCCAGCAGGCTGCGGTCGCGGGGCAGCGGGTACCGCTGCGCCCCCTCCTCCAGTTTGAGCAGCGCCTCGGCCAGCGCGACCGGGTCCCCGGTCAGTCGGGCGGCCTGTTCGTCGGCACGGAACTCGCGGCGGCGGCCCACCCCGCAGTGGACGACCAGGGCGGCGAGTGGTGCCAGCAGCGCCATCATCAGACCGCCCAGCAGGTTAGGCATATCCGTCTCCTCCGACTCCCCCAGTGGGAGCAGGAACGTCACCAGCGTCATCGCGGTGATGACAGCGGTCAGGGTCGCCGCCACCGAGCTGATCAGGGTGTCGTGCGAGCGGATGTGCGCGAGTTCGTGGGCGATGACGCCGCGCAGCTCCCGTTCGTCGAGGGTGCGCAGCAGACCCGTGGTGCAGCAGAGCGCGGCGCGGCGCGGGCTGCTCCCGGTGGCGAAGGCGTTGGGTGAGCGGATCGGCGACAGGTACAGCCTGGGCATGGGCTGCCGGGCGGCGGTGGCCAGCTCCCGGACGATCCGGTAGAGCTCGGGCCGCTCGATCTCGCTGACCGGGTGGGCGCGCATGGCCCGCAGTGCCAGCGACTCGCCGAACAGGTAGACGAGCACCCCGGCGCAGAGCACCAGGGTCACCGAGAACTGGGCCCCCTTCTCGGAGCCGCACAGCCAGCCGACGGCGACGACGAGGACGGCGGCTCCGACGAACAGACCGACCGCGCGGGCCACGTTGACGTGCACGCCGCCACCTCCTCGTTCAGCCGCTCCCCGACCATGAATGCGTACATGGTGACAAACGTGCGGGTCGGCGTCTTGCGTTCCCCATGTGACGGGCTGTCGGTCACATCCCGGTTGCGGATGTCCTTCCGCCGCCCCCGGAGTCCGAGTGTGACAATCGCCACCCGACCGCTGCCCCGCCGCCCACAACGACCTATAGTGCGAACGTGGCCCTTATCACTCCGAACACCAGGCCGACGCGGCGCCGCCCCGTCATGATCCCGGCGTTCGGGGAGCCGTGTCGTTGAAGGCAGGCCCCTTCACGACCCGGCAGTCGCGGTGTGACCGCGCCGTGCGAGTCCGGGTTGGCGCACCCGGCGAGCGCGAGGGCCGCGAACGCTGTCCCATGCCCCCGAGCCGGGCGCCCGCCACGCGGCGGTGTGCCCCGGACGGGGGATGACACCCGAGCGCCGCCGCCCGTCACGACCGGCGGCTCACCAAGGAGGTCGTCGATCTCAGTGGCCAAACAGATCGAACAGCTCGACCGCGTCATCATCCGCTTCGCCGGTGACTCCGGCGACGGCATGCAGCTGACCGGAGACCGCTTCACCCAGGAGACCGCGTCGTTCGGCAACGACCTGTCGACCCTTCCGAACTTCCCCGCGGAGATCCGCGCACCCGCCGGCACCCTTCCGGGGGTGTCCAGCTTCCAGCTGCACTTCGCCGACCACGACATCATGACCCCGGGCGACGCCCCCGACGTCCTCGTGGCCATGAACCCCGCCGCCCTCAAGGCGAACCTGGGCGACCTGCCCAGGGGCGCGACCGTGATCGTCAACACCGACGAGTTCTCCGGGCGCAGCCTGGCCAAGGTCGGTTTCGCCGGGGACCCGCTCACCGACGGCACCCTGGACGGCTTCAAGGTGAGCGCGGTGGCGCTGACCTCCATGACGGTGCAGGCCCTGGCCGGTTCCGACCTGTCCAAGAAGGACGCGCAGCGTGCCAAGAACATGTTCGCCCTGGGTCTGCTGTCGTGGATGTACAACCGGCCGACGGAGGGGACGACTTCCTTCCTGAAGTCCAAGTTCGCCGGCAAGCCGGACATCCTGGCGGCGAACCTGACGGCGTTCCAGGCGGGGTGGAACTTCGGGGAGACCACCGAGGACTTCGCCGTCTCCTACGAGGTCAAACCCGCCCGGCTCCCCTCGGGCACCTACCGGAACATCACGGGGAACCTGGCGCTGGCCTACGGGCTGATCGCGGGTTCCACGCAGTCGGGCCTGCCGCTGTTCCTGGGCTCGTACCCGATCACCCCGGCGTCGGACA
Source organism: Nocardiopsis sp. NPDC058631 (assembly GCF_042716955.1). NCBI lineage: Bacteria > Bacillati > Actinomycetota > Actinomycetes > Streptosporangiales > Nocardiopsidaceae > Nocardiopsis > Nocardiopsis sp. NPDC058631. The sequence goes on from NZ_JBHXQY010000029.1 coordinate 7,899, forward strand.
TCCTGCACGAGCTGTCCAGGCACAAGCGGTTCGGGGTTCGCACGTTCCAGGCCGAGGACGAGATCGCCGGCGTGGGGGCGGCCCTGGGCGCGGCCTTCGGCGGATCGCTGGGGGTGACCACCACCTCCGGGCCGGGCATGGTGCTCAAGCAGGAGGCGGTCGGGCTCGCGGTGATGACCGAACTGCCGCTGCTGATCGTCGACGTGCAGCGGGCGGGGCCGAGTACCGGCATGCCGACCAAGACGGAGCAGACCGACCTGCTGATGGCCCTGTACGGGCGCAACGGCGAGTCACCGGTGCCGGTGGTGGCACCGTCCTCCCCCGCCGACTGCTTCGACGCGGCGGTGGAGGCGACCAGGTTGGCGGTCACGTACCGCACACCGGTGATCATCCTCTCGGACGGGTACCTGGCGAACGGGTCGGAGCCGTGGCGGCTGCCGGAGGTCTGCGACCTGCCGGTGATCGAACCGGGGTTCGCGACCGCGCCGAACGGGCCCGACGGCTCGTTCCTGCCGTACAAGCGCGACGAGGAGACGCTCGCACGCCCGTGGGCGGTTCCGGGCACGGCCGGGCTGGAGCACCGGATCGGCGGTATCGAGAAGCACGCCGAGTCCGGTGACATCTCGTACACGCCCGCCAACCACGACCTGATGGTGCGGACCCGCCAGGCCAAGATCGACGCCATCGCCCGGGACATCCCCGCGTTGGCGGTGGACGACCCCGACGGCGCGGCCGACGTGCTGGTGCTCGGCTGGGGCGGCACGTACGGGTCGATCACGGCTGCGGTGCGCCGCGTGCGGCGCGCGGGCGGCCGGGTGGCGCAGGCGCACCTGCGCCACCTCAACCCGTTCCCGGCCAACCTGGGCGAGGTGCTGGCCCGGTACGGGCGGGTGGTGGTGCCGGAGATCAACCTGGGCCAGCTGGCCCTGCTGCTGCGCGGCAGGTTCCTGGTCGACATCATCGGTTACAACAGGGTCCGCGGCCTGCCGTTCAAGGCCGAGGAGCTCGCGGACGTGCTTCAGGAGGTCATCGACCGTGACTGAGAACGCGAACGGCCCGGCGGGCGGTCTCGGCGGGCTGAGGCTGGTCCCGAAGACGGACACCGCCTACAGGATGAAGGACTTCAAGTCCGACCAGGACGTGCGCTGGTGCCCGGGGTGCGGCGACTACGCGATCCTGGCCGCCTTCCAGTCCTTCCTTCCCGAGCTGGGTGTGCCCCGCGAGAACATCGTGATGGTGTCGGGGATCGGCTGCTCCTCCCGCTTCCCCTACTACCTGAGCACCTACGGCATGCACTCGATCCACGGGCGCGCCCCGGCGATCGCGACCGGCCTGGCGTCCAGCCGCCCGGACCTGTCGGTGTGGGTGGTGACCGGTGACGGCGACGGGCTGTCCATCGGAGGCAACCACCTGATCCACGCGCTGCGCCGCAACGTCAACATCAACATCCTGCTGTTCAACAACCGGATCTACGGCCTGACCAAGGGGCAGTACTCCCCCACCTCGGAGGCGGGGAAGATCACCAAGTCCTCGCCGGTGGGCTCGCTGGACCACCCCTTCAACCCGGTGTCGCTGGCACTGGGCGCGGAGGCCTCGTTCGTGGCCCGGACCGTCGACTCCGACCGCAAGCACCTCACGTCGGTGCTGCGGGCGGCGGCCGACCACCCGGGGACGTCGTTCGTGGAGATCTACCAGAACTGTCCGATCTTCAACGACGACGCGTTCGAGCCGCTGAAGGACCCGGCCGCGCGGGACACGCGGCTGCTGCGCATGGAGCACGGCGAGCCGCTGCGGCTCGGCCCCGACCGGGGCGTGGTCGCCGGCGGGTTCGGCGGGCTGCAGGTGGTGGACGTGGACGCGGTGGGCGAGGACCGGCTGATCCGGCACGACGCGCACCGCGAGGACCCGGGGTACGCGTTCGCGCTGTCCAGGCTGGACCAGCCCGCGTTCGAGCACGTGCCGATCGGGGTGTTCCGGGATGTGCGCCGCCCCGTCTACGACGACCTGCTGAACGAGCAGGTGGCGGAGGCCCGGGCGGAACGCGGCGACGGCGAGCTGGCCGCGCTGCTGGCAGGCGGGGACACCTGGACCGTCGGGTAGGGGTCCGAGCACGGGCCCCTCCCGGGTTCCGCGCGGACTCGCGCGCGGAGCCCGGGGGTCCCGGGAGGGGAAGGGCATACGCTTCCCCCATGCGTATCGTCATCGCCGGGGGACACGGGAAGATCGCACTGCTGCTGGCCAGGAAACTGGCCGACCGCGGGGACGAGCCCGTCGCCCTCATCCGCAATCCCGACCACTCACAGGATGTCGTCGACGCCGGTGCCGAACCGGTCGTGGTCGACCTGGAGACGGCCACCGTCACCGAGCTGACCGAGAAGATCATGAACGCCGACGGCGTCGTGTTCGCCGCGGGGGCCGGTCCGGGCAGCGGCCCCGCCCGCAAGGAGACGGTGGACCACAAGGCGGCGGTGCTGACCGCCGATGCGGCCTCGCTCGCTGGGGTGCGGCGCCTGGTCCAGGTCTCGGCCATCGGGGTGGACGACCCGCTGCCCGCGGGCACGAACCCCGACGAGTCGTGGGCCGCCTATGTGGAGGCCAAGCGCGCCGCCGACGCCGACCTGCGAGAACGCGGCCTGGAGCTGGACTGGACGATCCTGCGTCCGGGTGGGCTGACCGACGAGCCCGGCACCGGGAGGGTGTCGCTCGGCGCTGAGGTCGAACGCGACTCGGTGACGCGTGAGGACGTGGCCTCGGTGATCGTGGCCGTCCTGGACGAACCAGGGACCGTCGGGAGGGTTCTCAACCTGGTGAACGGTGAGACGCCCGTCGTCGAGGCCGTCCGCGCCGCCACGTCCTGAACCGCCTCCCCGTCGGCCGCCGGCGGGGAGGGGTTCCCGGTCGGCGGCCGCTTCGGGCCTCCTGTGGCCAGACTGGTCCGCAGGAGGCATGATGGGAGCGGAGCCCGGCGGAGTCCCGTGGACGCGGATGACCGGGTAGCACCCCGACGGGTACGGCAAGCTCCACGCTGAGCAGATGGGTACGGTTATTCATGAGCGTCACGCAGGTCGTGAGGGACAGCACGGTCGTCGAACACGCCAAGGTCGCGGCGCAGCAGAAGCGCCGGATGTTCATCATCCAGCTGGAGGTGAACGCCTACGACGAGCCCTCCAGCAAGCTGCGTCCCGGGCTGACCCGCATCCTGGAGGGGATCGAGGAGGCCGGTTGGCGGCTGGACCTGATCACCCCGGGCGACGAGGGCGACAAGCCCGCGCGCCTGTTCATCTTCCGTCCGGACCCTGACAGCAGGAAGAAGGACGAGGCGGACAGGGCCGAGGCCCAGCACCAGCCCTCCGGCCAGCAGCAGTCGTACCAGCACCCGCCGACGGGCGCGCAGCAGCCGGACCCGTACGCGGGTTACGGACAGCAGCCCGGCTACGGGCAGCCCCAGTACCCGGGGTACGACCAGCAGCAGTACCCGGGCTACGGCCAGCAGCAGCCGGGGTACGGGCAGCAGCCGGGCTACGGCCAGCAGTACCCGGGATACGGGCAGCAGCAGGGCTGGTAGCGCTCGCGGCGCGCGTCGGGGGGCGACGCCCACGAGGTTCGGGGCCCGCGTGGTGGACACACCGCGCGGGCCCTTTTTCGTGCCCGATATCTGGACACTGTGTGATTCCGATGCATTCGTGAGGAGCGAGATTCGGCCGTGCTTTCGGTTCAGTAACGCAACGGCTACATCTCAAGGCGACATGTCCGCCATGTCAGTACTGAAGCCGAAGAAAGTCCGAGGAAACTCTGGATTCTTCCTGTGAAGTACGCCGCGCATGCGGATAGCTACGCTAAGTTATTTCCGGCGGCTACCGCCACCGCGTTATGAACTTCCGAAAGGCATCAGCCATGTCCCGAATCGCCAAGGTTTCCGGCTTCGTCCTGGCCGCCGGCCTCGCCTTCGGTGCCTTCACCGGCACCGCTGCCGCGGACAACAACGCCGACGTCCAGAACGTCACGATCCCGATCTGCATCGACGTCCTGAAGGCCTCGGGCGTCAGCGGACCCAACTGCAACGTCGTCAGCTGGGACTCCACCAGCGGCATCGCCATCGACGACTAGCAGTACCCCGTCGCACACACGCCGGGAAACGCGGGGCCCCGAAACCCCGTCAGCACCAACCAACACACCGCGAACCGAAAAGGACCTACACCATGAAGCGCATCGCCACCTTCTCCGGCCTCTTCCTCGCCACCGGCCTCGCCCTGGGCGCCATGACCGGCACCGCCGCCGCGGACAACAACGCGAACATCCAGAACGTGACCGTGCCGATCTGCGCCGAGGTCCTCGCCTTCTCCGGCTTCGACCTGGGCGGCTGCAACGTGATCTCCAAGACCTCCACCTCCGGTATCTCCATCCACGACTAGTCACGTACCCCGGTTCACCGGGTACGGGACCTCCGGGACTCTCCGTCCCCCGGAGCCATCCGGAAGTCCCCCGACACCCGGACCATGGGGGTGGACGCGGGGCGCGGCACCATCCGCGCCCCGCGTCCCGTCTTTTCCGCGGGCGTTCGCACGCGGCCTCGAACCGGGGCACGCGCCGGAAGGCATGTCACGCCGCGGGGGGAGTGATACGTCTACCTGACATGACGACCGATGTCTTCGAAGAGCACCGCTCCCTCCTGGCCGGTGTCGCCTACAGGGTCCTCGGCAGCGCCTCCGACGCGGAGGACGTGGTCCAGGAGGCCTGGTTGCGCTGGTCCGCCGTCGATCCGGGGAAGGTCGACGACGCGCGCGCCTACCTCGTCACCGTCACCTCACGCCTGTCCATCGACCGGCTGCGCAGCGCCCGGTCCCGCCGCGAGTCCTACGTCGGCGAGTGGCTGCCCGAACCCGTCAGCGACCTCCCGGACGGCGCCGAACGGGCCGAGTTGGCGGACTCGGTCGAGTTCGCCCTCCTCGTGGTCCTGGAGAGCCTGACCCCCCTCGAACGGGCCGTCTTCGTACTGCGCGAGGCCTTCCAGTTCCCCTACGCGGAGATCGCCCGGGTCATCGGGCGGGAGGAGGCCGCCACACGGCAGCTGGCCCGTCGGGCCCGCGACCACGTCCAGGAGCGAAGGCCGCGGTTCGAGGCCGACCGGGCCACCCGACGGCGGATCACCGAGCGGTTCCTCGGCGCCTGTATGGAGGGTGACCTCGCGGGCCTGACCGGGCTGCTCGCCGAGGACGCCACCCTGGTCGGGGACGGCGGGGGCAAGGCCAAGGCCCCTCTGCGGGTCCTGAAGGGCGCGTCGAAGGTGGGCCGGTTCCTGGCCGCCCTGCCGGGCAACGCGGACAGGTTCTTCGCGTCGCTCGGGCTCGACCCCGCGGAGTCCTGGAACGACATCCGTTCCGAGGTCACCGAGGTCAACGGCGGCCCCGCGGCGGTCATCTCGGTCGGTGGCCGGACGGTGACGCTGGTCGTGCTGGAGGTGGTCGACGACCGGGTCCAGCACGTGTACCTGGTGGCCAACCCCGACAAGATGTCACGCCTGCGGACACCGGATCCGTCGTAGGGGTATGGATATCACCGTTGTGGGCGGTGGCCTCGCCGGACTGACCGCGGCCATCGCCTGCGCCGAGAGGGGCGCGAACGTCACCCTGCTGGAGGCGCACCGGACCCTGGGCGGGCGTGCCCGGGCCACCGAGCCTCCGTACGTCGCCAACGAGGGTCCCCACGTCCTGTACGGCGACGGGACCCCCTACCGGTGGCTGGCCGGGCGCGGCCTGCTCCCGCCGCACCTGCGCCTTCCCGCGCGGGCCGTGTCGGGGGTCCGGTTCCGCCACCGGGGGCGGCTCGGCATGCCGCCGGTCGGGCTCCTGCGCGCCGCCGCCAGGCGCGGGTTGCGGGCCCCCTGCGAGCGGGACTTCGGGTCGTGGGGGCGGGAGCGGTTCGGTGCGCAGACCACCGGGACGATCGCGAGCATGATGGGGGTGGCGCTCTTCGACGCGGACCCGTCCAGGCTGTCGGCGGAGTTCGTCTGGGACAGGTTCCTGCGGGTGACCACCCCGGCCTGGCCCGCCCCCCGCTACGTGGTGGGCGGCTGGACGTCGCTGGTGGAGTGGATGGCCGCGCGCGCCCGCGAGCGCGGGGTACTGATCGCGACGGGTGCCAGGGTGGACTCCCTGGACTCGCTCCCCGCCGGCCCGGTCATCGTCGCGACGTCGCTGCCGGCGGCCCGCGCACTCCTCGGCGACGACTCCCTGGAACGGGAGAGCGGGCACGCCCTGATGGTGGACCTGGGGCTGCGCCGGGGGCGGGATCCGTTCATCGTCTTCGACGGCGACGAGTGCGGGTTCCTGGAGCGCTACACGGAGGTGGACCGCACGCTCGCGCCGGAGGGCGAGGAGCTGGTGCAGGCCCAGCTGCCGGTGCGCCCCGGCGAGTCCCGGACGGAGTCCGCGCAACGGCTGGAGCGGCTGCTGGACCTGTCCCTGCCGCGGTGGCGGGACCGGGTGACGTGGCGGCGGGACCAGGTCGCGCGGGGGCGCACCGGGGCACTGGACCTGCCGGGACACACCTGGCGTGACCGTCCCGCGGTCGACCGGGGGGACGGCGTCTACCTGGCCGGTGACTCGGTGGCCGCGCCGGGCCTGCTCGGGGAGGTGGCGTTCACCAGCGCCGTGGCCGCCGCCGGCGCGGCGACAGCGGGGAGCGGGGACGGAAGGCCCTGAGCCCGGGAGGGGCAGCCCGCCCGCCCCCGGGGCCACCCGGACGGTGTGGCGGGCCTCCTTCATGAGAATCTGCCGTCCTCCTTCGGGCTTCTTCTGTGAAACCCGCCGGTAACAGCGCGTGAGACCGGATACTGGCGGTCATGAACACGAGGAGGCAGTATGTCTGTCATGACTACCAGGCATCCGGAAGTACCCGAACGAGGCCTGACCGTGGAGGACCTGGCGCACACACCGGACGACGGACGCCGGTACGAGCTGGTGGACGGGCGGCTTGACGTGTCACCGGCTCCCAAACCCCTGCACAGCGTCGTCGACACACGGCTGACCGTCCACCTGGGCAACAGCGCTCCCGACGAGTTCCTCGTCCTGACCGGTCCTGGGATCAATCTCAACGGTGACGGGACCCTCCACCGCATCCCCGATCTCGCGGTCTTCGACCACGAGCCTCCGGAGGAGGGCTACTTCGCGGTTCCGCCGGTGCTCGCCGTTGAGATCGTCTCCCCCGAGAGCGTGCTCCGGGACAACCACTCCAAGCGGCACGAGTACGCGGCCTTCGGGATTGCGGCCTACTGGATCATCAACCCGCTTCCGGACAAGGTCGGACTCATCGAGTTGCGGCTGGAGAACGGCGTCTACCAGGAGGCCGCGCAGGTCTACGGCGAGGAGGTCTTCGAGACGAACCTTCCCTTCCCGATCAGGCTCGTGCCGCACTGGCTCACGGCCAAGGGCCCGTGGCGCGGGAACATCGGCGGCGACACACCTGAGGAGGGTCAGGCGACCCAGCGGTAGAGGTGTTCCGGACGGCCCGCCGACCCGTAGCGCATACGCAGCTCGGCGCGGCCGTCCGCGCACAGGTGCTCCAGGTAGCGGCGCGCCGTCACCCGGGACACTCCGGCCCGCTCGGCGACCTCCGAGGCCGACACCTCCTCCGACGCGTCGCGCAGCACCCCCGCGACCAGGTCGACGGTGGCCGAGGTCAGCCCCTTGGGCAGCGACCGGGCCGCAGGCGGGCGCAACAGCCCGAACAGCCGGTCCACGTCCTGCTGGGTGGCCTCCCCGAAGGCGTCCATCTGCCGCCGCGCCACCGCGTACCGCTCCAGTTGGTCGCGCAGCGCGCTCAACGGGAACGGCTTGAGCAGGTAGTGCACGGCCCCGCCGTGCAGGGCCGACCGCACCTGGGCGATGTCGCGCACCGCGGTGATCATCAGGAAGTCGGTCTGCTGGGGCGCCGGGCCGGCCACCGACGCGCGCAGGGCCCGCATCACCGAGATCCCGGAGGCGTCGGGCAGGTGCAGGTCGAGCAGGACCAGGTCGGGCCGGTGGCCGTGGATCTGGGTGAGTGCGGCCGCTGCGGTGTGCGCGACCCCCACCACGGAGAAACCGGGCAGCGACTCCACCAGCTCCTGGTGGTTGCGGGCCACGCGTACGTCGTCGTCGACGACCAGCACGCGGATCACGACGGCACCACCGCCGTCACCGGCACGGGCAGGCAGGCGGTGAACACCGCGCCCTCGTCGGCGTCGGGCGCCTCCATCTCGACACTTCCCCCTCTGCTCTCGCACACCTGTTTGACGAGCGCGAGTCCGAGCCCGCGCGTCCCGCCGTCCCGGGAGGCCTTGGTGGTGAACCCGAGCCGGAAGATCTCCTCCGCGACGTCGTCGGCCACCCCCTGTCCGGAGTCGGTCACCCGGATCTCCAGCAGGTCGTGGGGCAGTCCGCTGCCGGCGGTGTGCAGGCGCACCATCAGTTCCACCCACCCGTGGGGGGTGGACGCCACCGCGTCGAGCGCGTTGTCGACCAGGTTCCCGAGGACGAGCAGTGCGTCGGAGCGTACCTCCCTGTCGAGCGCGGGGACGCTCGTCATCGGGGACAGCCGCAGGTCGACGCCCATCTCGGAGGCCTGTGCCGACTTGGCGATGGTGAGTGCGGCCACGCCGGAGTCGCGGACGTGCTCGGAGATGTCCGTGCTGGTGCGGGTGTGCGTCGCGGACAGGTCGGCCAGGTAGGACCGGGCCTCGTCGTAGGCCCCGAGTTCGAGCAGGCCCGCGGCGGTGTGCACCCGGTTCGCGAACTCGTGGGTCTGGGCGCGCAGCCCCCGGGTGACGGTGCGGGCGCCGTCGAGTTCGCCGGTGAGCCGGTCCAGTTCGGTGCGGTCCCGGAGCGTGACGACCGCGCCCGCGTCCTCGCCGCGCACCCGGACCGGCATCCGGTTGGCGACCAGGATGCGGTTCCCCGCGAGCAGGAGGCGGTCGTCCCCGGGGTCGTCGCCGGAGACGATGTCGCGGACCCGCTCGGACAGTCCGAGTTCGTCGAGGTGGTGGCCCTCGGCGTCGTCGGGCAGGCCGAGCATGTCCCGCGCCGGCGGGTTGGCCAGGACGAGGCGGTCGGAGCCGTCCACGGCGAGGACCCCCTCGCGGACCGCGTAGAGCAGGGCCTCCCGGCTCTCCAGGAGTGCGGTGATGTCGGCGGGTTCGAGCCCGTGGGTCTTGGTCCGGACCTGGCGGGAGAGCACCCATGCCCCGCCCACGCCGAGGACCAGGACGACGGCGACCATGCCGAGGATCGCCGGGACGGATTCTCGGGCTTCGGTGGCCGCGCTGGAGGTCAGTATGCCGAGGGAGACGTAGCCGACCACCTCGCCGCTGGCGTCGCCGCCGTTGACCGATCCGCCCCCGGAGAACACGGGGACCTTGGCGCGGACGGTGCGCCCCTGGGTTCCCTCCTCCACCCCTGTCCACTCCTCTCCCTGCGCCGCCGGGCCGGGCGGGGTGGACACCGTATGGCCGATGAGGTCCTTGTCGGGGTGGGTGTGCCGGGTGCCGTCGGGCGAGGCGATGACCACGAAGTCGGCGTCGGTGGCGGCGCAGACGCGGTCGGCGAGCGGGTCCAGGACGGTGCTGGGTTCGACGGACTGGAGGCCGTCGACGACCTGGGGCATGACGGCGACGGAGCGGGCCACGGTGAGGACCCGTTCGGAGTACTGGCGGTCCGTGGCCCGGTCGAGGTGGACCGCCCAGAGGGTGCCGACGGCGGCCAGGGCCACCGTGAGCAGGAGCACGTAGCCGATGAACAGGGAGCCTGTGAGCGAGAGACGGCCGCGCGCGGTGTGCGTGGTCATGTGTCCTCCAGTCGCCTTCGCCGGGGTGCGGAAGGCCCGGCCGGGCAAACGCCCAGGTGGGCGTGTCACGAACAATACGACCAATATGACTCCAGTTTTAACAAAGATCTGACATGGGCGTGCCCCGGGTCACACTGTGGCCTGGATCTCCTCGACGCCAGGGCGCCGGGGAGGCGTGTGAGGCCCTGGACGACGGAAGAGGAGAGCACCCATGCGCGATCGCGGCGTGCTGTTCCGCGTGGGAGGCGGGTTGTGCGCCCTCCTCCTCGTGGGGACGGCGCTGTTCGACGTGCGCCAGAGCGCGGCTTCGGGCAACGGCGAGCAGGAGAAACTCCTGCTCATCGCCCCCGCCGGCCCTGGCGGAGGCTGGGACACGCTGGCCCGGGAGATGCAGAACGGGCTGCGCGAGGAGGACCTGCGCTTCAACGTCGAGGTACGCAACGCGGAGGGCGCGGGCGGCACCATCGGCCTGGCGCAGACCGCGGGCCGCGAGGGCCAGGCCGACGTCCTCACCATGACGGGCCTGGGCATGGTCGGCGCGGTGGAGACCACCGGTTCGCTGTACACGATGGAGGACTCGACCCCCATCGCCCAGCTCGCCTCGGAGTACCTGGCCGTGGTCGTGCCCGCCGACTCCCCGTACGAGTCGCTGGACGACCTGGCCGAGGACTGGCGCGGGCGGTCCGGGACCCTGGCGGTCTCGGGCGGTTCGATGGGCGGCGTGGACCAGATCTTCGCCGCGCAGGTGGCGCAGTCCATGGACATCACCCCCGGCGAGATCAACTACCTGCCGTACTCGGGCGGTGGCGAGGTACTGACCTCGCTGCTGTCGGGCACCTCGGAGGTCGGTTTCGGAACGCTGGGCGACTTCAGCGACCAGGTGGAGGAGGGCGGCCCGCTCCGCGCGATCGCGGTCTCCTCCCCCGAACGGCTGGAGGGGGTGGACGTCCCCACCATCGTCGAGCAGGGCTACGGCGTGGAGATGTCGAACTGGCGCGGGGTCATCGCCCCTCCCGGGCTCACCGAGGAGGAGGCCGACCGCCTGGAGGGCCTGGTCCGGGACCTGCTGGCCACGGAGACCTGGGCGGACACCCTGGAACGCAACCGGTGGACCGACACCTTCCAGTCGCGTGAGGAGTTCGAGGAATTCCTCGACGCGGAGGTGTCCCTGACGCAGGAGACCGTAGAGGAGTTGGGGCTGTGACGGCCAACAGCGAGCAGTCGGTCTCCGGGGCGCCCGGGGACCGGGAACCGGGCTCCGCGCCCGGTGCCGAGGAGACGACCGGGGCCGTGACCGCAGGAAACGCGGCCACCGGGGTGGAGGGGGCCACGGCGGCGCCCGGAACGCCGGAGGGCGTGGCGGACGGGCAGGACACCGGGGCTCCGGCGGTCGAGGAGGCCATGGACCCGGAGACCACGCCGTGGAGCGGCCCGGCCATGTGGGTCGTCCCCGTCCTGGTCGCGCTCGTGGGCGCGGTCTGCGTGTGGGGTGCGTTCACCATCGAGGCCCCGCCCAACGCCACCCGGCCGGGGCCGGGGGCCTTCCCCGGAGCGGTCGGCGGCCTGCTGCTGGCGGTCGCCGCGTGCCTGGCCGTGGTCAACGTGCGCTTCCTCCGGTCGGGCAGTTCCAGCGGAAACGCCCTGGCGTGGTTCGAGGGACGCCCGGTGCTGATCGTCCTGGCAGGTCTGGTGGTGCACGTCGCCCTGCTGGAGTTCGTGGGCTGGCTGCTGGCGGGGGCCCTGCTGTTCTGGGTGGTGGCCTACGCGTTCGGCGCCCGCGCCTACCTGCGTGACGCCGTGGTAGCGCTGTCGATGTCCGCGGCCGTACAGGTCGGTTTCTCGCTCGGTCTCGGGCTGAGCCTGCCCGGCGGTTTCCTGGAGATGGTGCTCTGATGGATGCTCTCCCCCTCCTCTTCGACGGGTTGGTCTCGGCACTGACCCCGCAGAACCTCATGTGGGCCTTCCTCGGGGTGCTGCTCGGCACCGCCGTGGGGGTGCTGCCGGGTCTGGGCTCGGCGATGGCGGTGGCGCTGCTGCTGCCCGTGACGTTCCGACTCGACCCGACGAGCGCCCTGATCCTGTTCGCGGGCGTGTACTACGGCGGCATGTTCGGCGGGGCGACCACGTCGATCCTGCTGAACACCCCCGGCCAGGCGTCGTCGATCGCCACCGCCTACGAGGGCCACAAGATGGCTCTCAAGGGCCGGGCGGCCCAGGCGCTGGGCACCGCGGTCATCGGCTCGTTCGTGGCCAGTGTCATCGGCACGCTGGTGGTGGCCCTGTTCGCCCCGGTCATGGTGTCCCTGGCACTGAACTTCGGGCCGGGCGAGTACTTCGCGCTGACCGTGTTCTCGTTCGTGGCGGTCGCCGCGGTCGTGTCCGGCTCGGTGCTGCGCGGGGTGGCCTCGCTGCTCATCGGCCTGGCGATCGGCATGGTCGGCATCGACAGCCAGAGCGGTACCGCGCGTTTCGACTTCGGTTCGTCGACCCTGTTGGACGGGATCGACATCGTCATCGTCACCGTCGGCCTGCTCGCCCTGGGCGAGGTGCTGTACGTGGCGGCGCGCGGCAGGACCGGAGCCGACCTCTCCGGGATCCGCACCGGTCGCGCATGGCTGAGCCGCAAGGACTGGGCCCGGTCGTGGAAGCCGTGGCTGCGCGGCACCGCGCTGGGCAGCGCCTTCGGCCCGATCCCGGGCAGCGGCGCGGAGATCCCGACCTTCCTGTCCCTGGGTCTGGAGCGCAAGCTCGCCGCGCGCCGTGAGAAGCGCAGGGGCGTGCGGAACGAGTTCGGCGAGGGCGCGATCGAGGGTGTGGCCGGTCCGGAGGCCGCGAACAACTCCAGCGCGGCGGGCACGATGGTGCCGCTGCTGGGGCTGGGTCTGCCGACGTCGGCGACGGCCGCGATCATGCTGGCCGCCTTCCAGCAGTACGGCCTCCAGCCGGGGCCGGTGCTGTTCGACCGCAACGCGGACCTGGTGTGGACCCTCCTGGCGAGCCTGCTGATCGGCAGCGTCCTGCTGCTGGTCATCAACCTGCCGTTCGCGCCGCTGTGGGCGAAGCTGCTGAAGCTGCCCAAGCCGTACCTGTACGCGGGCATCACGCTGTTCTCCGTGCTGGCGGTGTACGCGATCAACACGTCGGTGGTGCACTTGGTGATGCTGCTGACCGTGGCGCTGCTCGGCCTGGCCATGCGGACGTTCGGCGTCCCGGTGGCGCCCGCGCTCATCGGCGTCGTGCTCGGCCCGATCGCGGAGACCGAGTTCCGCCGCGCGCTGGCCGCCTCCTCGGGCGACCCGTCGATCCTGGTCGGCAGCGGCATCTCGGTCACCCTGTACGTGCTGGTGCTGCTGGCCGCCGTGATCCCGCTGATCGCCCACCTGCGGCGCCGCCGGGCCGCGCGCAAGCTGGCGGCCACGGTCGGGCGGGACACCGCCGACCTCGGCTGACCCCTCCCGCCGCGCCCCTCCCTACGCGGCCCCCGGCACCGTCCGCCGGGGGCCGCCCTCGTCCGGTTCCGGACGGGACCCTCGACCCGTACCCGCCGGATCGACCGGCGTGAGGGGCGCGAGGGGCGCGAGGGGCGCGACCGTCAGGCGAGCACCTTCGCGACGAACGCCGCCAACCGCCCCTCCAGCCGTTCCGGCGGGGTCCCCTCCCCGTCGGCCAGGTACTCCACCAGGTCGGCGCGGACGGCGGCCAGGAGCGCGTGCGCGGTGAAGTCGGCGTCGGGTGCGCCGGGGATCTCCCGCACGGCGTCCCGCAGGAGCGCGTGCCACCACGTGTAGTGCCCCGCCCGGTAGGGGCTGTTCCCGCCGCCCGACTCCAGCGCCAGCGCCAGGTGGCGGTTGTCGAGCTTGAAGCGCAGCAGTGCGGCCATGAGCGCCGGGACGCGCTCGCGCGCGGGTGTGCGCGGACCGAGCGGCGGGGGTCCCTCGGTGACGGCCTCGCGCAGGGGGGCGGCCCTTTTCTCCATGAGTGCCCGGACCAGGCCGTCGCGGTCGCCGAACCTGCGGAAGAGCGTGCCCTTGCCCACGCCCGCGGCCGTCGCGACATCGTCCATCGAGACACTGCCGGGGGCCGTGCTCCCGGCGAAGAGCCGGTCCGCGGCGGCGAGCACCGCCTCCCTGTTGCGCTGCGCGTCGGCGCGCTCCCTGCGTGGGTTCACTTCCACTCCCCTTGCAAAACGGACTGGCGGTCCGTATTGTTAAACGGACCGGTAGTCCACATTCTAGAGGAAGGCGCACGCCCATGCCCGACACCCCGGCCGCGGACCCGTTCCGCCACGCCCCGCAACCGCCCTCCGAGAGCTGGAACCCCCTCGCGCTGCCCGCGTCCCCGGGCAGGGCCGGGTCCGCCTCGCCGATCAACGAGGCGGCCGCGTGACCGCCCCCGCCCCCGTCCTCGTCGTCGGTGCCACGGGCACGACCGGCTCCCGGGTGGTGTCCCGACTGGCCGCGCTCGGCCAGGACGTGCGGGCCGCCAGCCGGCGTGCGCCCGACCAGCCGGGCGCACGGGCGGTGCGCTTCGACTGGTACGACCCGCAGACCTTCACGGACGCGCTCCGGGAAGTGGACCGGATGTACCTCGTGCCCCCGGTCGGCGCCATGGACCCCGCGACCGTCATGGCCCCGTTCCTGGAACGTGCCGTGTCGGCGGGGGTCCGCCGGGCCGTCCTCCTGAGCTCTTCGGCGATACCCCGGGGCGGCCCCGGTGTCGGACTGGCGCACACCGCCGTGGCGGAGGCCTTCGACGAGTGGGCGGTCCTGCGGCCGTCCTGGTTCATGCAGAACCTCACCGGCGACCACCTCCACGGCGCCAGCATCCGCGAGGAGGGGGTCATCGTGACGGCGACCGGCCGGGGCCGTGTCGGCTTCGTCGACGCGGACGACATCGCCGCGGTGGCCGCCGAGGTCCTGACCCGCGCGGAGCCGCCCGGCACGGACCTCGTCCTCACGGGTCCGGAGGCGCTGGGCTACGACGACGTCGCCGCGGTCGTCGCACGGTACGCGGGCAGGCCGATCCGGCACCGGCCCGTCGGTTACGAGGCCATGCGCGACCGTCTGGCGACCGTGGTGCCGGCGGAGTACGCGGCGGTCCTGGCCCGCCTGGACCTCGCGATCGCCGACGGGGCCGAGGACCGGACCACGCCCACCGTGGAGGAGGTCACCGGGCGGCCTCCTCGGAGCCTCGCCGCGTTCGCCGCCGCGCAGACCTGGTAGGCCGGTTCCGGCGGGCGGCGGGACCCCGGAGCGGCGCGGGTCAGTCGGCCGGTCGGGGGTCCGTGGCCGTGCCGGTCTCCAGGGCGTGGAGCCGCGTGTAGGCGTACTCCGGCACGGAACCTCCGCCCCGCCCCTCCGTGCCGGGCGCGTCCCCGTGTCCCTCCCCCGGACCTCCGAGGTCGGCCCCGGACACAGGAAGGGCCGCGGCCAGGCGGCGGTGGCCGGGCTCGCCCGGCGCGGTCAGCAGGAAGACCTGCCGCCGTCCCCCGTCCCCGCCGTCCCCCAGCGAGGCCTCGACCACCTCCGCGATCCTGCGGTCCCACGGGTCCCGGGTGCGGCGCAGTCGGATCGCACCGCGTTCGGTCCACTCCACGTGGTCCCTACGCAGGAGGACCCTGGGGAGTTCCGGGGCGATCTCCCCGTCCACGCGGAAGGCCAGGTGCTCGACCCCGGCGAAGGCCCGGCCGGCCCGGGTGACGTGGGCGCGGCCCCGTTCGTAGAGGGCCGACGCGCCGGGGTCGGACACCACCAGTGTGTCGTCGAGCGTGACGGGGCGGCGGGCGTACACGTCCGCGGTCCGGCTGCGGCGTTCGAGCCAGCGTCCCGCCGCGGGGTCGACGAACCCCGCGAGCGTGGCGATCCGGCGGACCTCGAACGGGAAGTCGACGTTGAGCACCGAGTCGTGGTGGGCGATCCTGTTGCGGAACCGGCGGACCCCCTCCGCGGTGGCCGCCACCTCCGACCGCCTCCCCGACGACCCGGGGAAGGCGCGGTGCAGGCAGGACCGCCACAGCTCCTCGTACCCGGGCCCGAGCATGCCGGACCAGAACCCGAAGCTCATCGCGGCGACGATCTGGTCCCGTGTCTCCCGCCCCTCCTGGCGGAGGCGCTCACGGACGTAGCCCGACGCCTCGACCGCGTACTCGACGCCCGCTGCGGGGCTCAGGAACCACGGGATGCCGCGCTCCGCCTCCCGGAAGTGGGACCGGAGCGCCGCGTCCATGCTCCCTCTGAACAGGACCTCCAGGTGGGCGACGTCCTCGAAGGCAGCGGCGGAGACGCGCGCGCCCCACTCGTACAGCGAGAGAGCCCGGCCCGGGTCTCCCCCGGTCAGCGCCAGGTAGGGCGCGAGGCGCGGGGCGGGGATCAGGTTCAGGACGGCGTCGGTGTCTGCTTCGACGGAGGACATTGGCCGATGCTACTGTCCGGGGGAACGCCCCAGTGCCGCCTCTGCTGACACGCGCCTGGGGCTTTTCCCTTTCCAGGTCGGGGCGGCCCCGCCCGACCGCCCGGAGCCGCCGCCCCGCCCCCGGTGCAGCCCCGGCGATCAGGGTGTGGCCCGGGGCAGGGTGATCGCCACACGGGTCCCGGAGGGCCCGCTGTCGATCCCCACCCGCCCCCCCTGTGCCCCGACCAGGGAGCTCACGACCGCCAGCCCCAGGCCGGAGATGCGCCCCGCGCCCTCGGGCCGCGAGGTGACGAACGGCTCGAACACGTGCGGCAGCAGGTGGGGGTCGATGCCCGGCCCGTCGTCGGACACGGTGAGGACGAGGGAGTCGCCCTCACCCCGTGCGGACACGGTGGCTCGCGTGCCCTCCGGGTTGTGGTCGACCGCGTTCGCGACCAGGTTGGCCAGGCACTGCTCCAGCCGTGCCTGGTCCCCCAGCAGGACGTCCGGCGGCGGCTCCTCCACGGTGGCCGCGCAGGCGTAGGGCAGGGCGTCCAGCCGCGCGCGCACGGCGTGGAACAGGTCGGGCAGGAACACGGCCTCCACGCGGACGTCGATCTCGTCGCCGCCCCGGGCGACGGCCATGAGGTCCTCCAGGACCCGGCGCAGGCGGTCGAGTTCGGCGCGCACGACCGCGGCGTCGGCGGTCCCCAGAAGCTCCAGGTGCCCCTCGGCGACGGCGAGGGGTGTGCGCACCTCGTGCGAGATCGCGGCCAGGTAGCGTCGCCGGTTGGTGTCGGCCTGCTCGATGCGCACCAGCATCTGGTTGATCTCGGTGGCGAGTTCGGCGATCTCGTCGCGGGTGGCGGGCACCGGTACGCGGGTGTCCAGGTCGGCGGGGGAGATGGCCTTGGCGGCGTCGGAGACCTCCCGCACGGGCGACAGGGTGCGCCGCACCACCAGCCACAGCACGATGCCGCCCCCGATGACGCCGACGGTTCCGGCGAGCGCGGCGAGCAGCAGGACCGTGGCCGCCGTCTCGCGGGTGGAGTCGAGCGGGGCGACGACGGTGACGACGGCGAGGGCGTCCCCGGCGTCGTCGACGACCGCGGCGTCGAGGACCCGGACCGGCCCCGCGTCGGTGTCGAGGGTGCGGATCGTCCCCGGTTCGGGTGTCGGCGCGTCGCCGCCGCGCATCAGCCCGGCGACGCGCGTGGGGCCACCGGTGCTCTGCAGGCGCGCACCGTCGGCGGTCACCAGCGTCACGTGGCGGGCGCCGCTGGGGCGCACGGCGAGTGCCTGCCTCGCGGCGCGCTCCGCCTCGGGGCCCGAGAGCACCCCGTCGAGTCCGGCCGCCGCGGGGACCTGGTCGGCGAGGGCGTCGCCCACCAGCGCCGACTCCTCCCGCAGGAGGCGGTCGATGTCGGTCAGGCCCGACACGCGGACGAGTTCGTAGGTGAGGAGGGCGACGCCGCCGATCACGAGGGCCATGACGAGCAGGGAACGCAGCACGACGCGTCCGGTGAGGCTCACCGGGTACCGCCCACGAGCCGGTAGCCCGCTCCGCGAACCGTCTCGATGCGTCCGGGGCCGAGTTTGCGGCGCAGCTGGCTGACGTAGACCTCGACCACGTTGGAGGCCCCGTCGAAGTCGTAGCCCCAGACCCGGTCCAGCAGCTGGGGTTGGGAGAACACCTGTGCGGGGTGGCGGATGAGCACTTCCAGGAGGCCGAACTCGCGGGCCGACAGGTTGACGGTGCGTCCCTCGACCGAGGCGGTACGGGCTCCGAGGTCGAGCACGACGCCGCCGGCAGCCAGCACGTCGCCGCGTTCCTGGCCGCCGGTGCGCAGGCGTGCCCGTACCCGGGCCAGGAGTTCGCTCACGCTGAAGGGCTTGACCATGTAGTCGTCGGCCCCGGCGTCGAGGTTGGCGACCCGGTCGCTGACGGCGTCCTTGGCGGTGAGCACGATCACCGGCACCGAGGGGCGGCGCTGCCGCAGCCGGCGCAGCACCTCCTCCCCGGGGATGCCCGGCAGCCCGAGGTCCAGGACGACGAGGTCGACGTCGGGAGACAGGGCCATCGTCAGCCCGTCGATCCCGTCCCCGGCCGCGAGTACCCGGTACCCGGCCGTCTCCAGGCCGCGCCGCACGAAGGAGACGATGCCCTCCTCGTCCTCCACCACCAGAATCGCCAACGTCGTGTCCTCTCCGCCCCGTGGTCCCCCCTTACCGTGGCAGGGACCGCTGAACCGTTCCTGAGCGCCACATGAAGACGTTCTTCAGGTGGCTTTCAGGCCGCCATCATCTCGCCGTCGGATGCTGGAGGCAGTAGAGACCTTCGAGCAAGGGAACACCGATGCAGAGCACGACCGTCATCATCCTCTCCTCCGCCGCCGCCGGACTGCTGGCGGTCGGCACGATCGGCTACCTGGTGGTGGACGACCCCGACCAGCAGGTCGACTCGATCGAACTCACCGGTGTGACCAGCGGTGCCGCCCCCGGTGCGAACGGGGCGGCCTCGTCGGAGAAGAACCCGGCCTCCACCCAGTCGGTCGACGGGCTGGAGCAGCTCGTGGGCGAGCTGCGCGCCGACGACGGTGACGGCGACGATCCCGACGACTGGTCGGTGTCCGGGGTCGAGGTCGACTTCGGCCCCGAGGAGTGGCTGCTCACCGCACCGGAGCTGGAGGACTTCGACGGCAACGGCACCGTGGAGCCGCTCCTGGACGAACTGCGCGGGCTGGAGGGCGGCGAGGTGACGCTCGGCGTGCGCTACGAGGCCGACGACGACCGCGACGACGCCGACGTGTACACCGTCAACGGCCTGGCCTTCCGGGACACCGACAGCGGCCCCGCCCCCTGGCAGAGCACCGGCGACCAGACCGAGGCCGACCGTGACACGGTGTCCGCGAACGCCGCCGAGGCGGTCGGTGAGGGCGCCCGCACCGTCGAGGTCGAGCGCCAGGACGAGGACGGCTGGGACGGCTGGGACGCCGAGGTGCTCGACGCCGGCGGCCAGGAGTACGAGGTGATCCTCGACGCGGCCGGTGAGGTCGTCGACGTGCGCGCCGAGGACTGACGGCCGGGGACCCCGCGCGGCCGTTCCCCGACCTCCCCTCAAGCAGGCCGGAGGGGTCGGGGTACCCTCGTCGGGCCAGTTGAACTCCACTTCGTGGGGCAGGGAACCCGGTGGGACTCCGGGACTGACGCGCAGCGGTGAGGATGACGGGCGGGCACGTCCGGGGGCACCCCCGGGACAGCCACTGGAGCACGGCTCCGGGAAGGCGCTCCGCACCGGTCGACTCCGAGTCCGAAGACCTGCTGGCACCGGCGGTCACGGTCCGCCGAGTCATCCGCGGGCTCCGCGAACGAGCCCCTGACCCGAAAGACGTGCATGTCCCCGACCGGTCCTCCCTCCTCCGCGCGCCGTACGCGTCGCGACCGCTGCCCCGGCGTGCTGAGGCCCTGGCCTGCCGAAGACGGTCTGCTGGTCCGGCTCCGCCTCATCGGCGGCCGGGTCGGCTCCTCCTCGCTGCGCGCCCTGGCCGCGGTGGCCGACCGGTACGGTGCCGGTCGTATCCACGTCACGGGCCGCGCGAACCTGCAACTACGCGCCCTGCCGGGAAACGCGGGACGGTTGGGGCCCGAGGTGCTCCAGGCCCTGGCGGAGACCGGCCTGCTGCCCTCCGCCGGCCACGAGCTCGTGCGCAACGTGATGGTCTCCCCGGGCACGGGGCCGACGGACGCGGCTGCCCCCGCCGGGACCGTGCCGGGCGGCCGGGCCGACCTGCGCCCCGTCGCCTCGGACCTGGACACGATGCTGTGCTCCGTCCCGCGCCGCGCCGACCTGCCCGGGCGTTTCCTGTTCGTCCTGGACGACGGACGCGGCGACCTGGTCGGTCACTCCTGTGATCTGGGGCTCGTCGCCCTCGACGAGCGCGTCGCCCAGCTGAGGCTGGGCGAGCACTGGGGCCCGCTGGTGCCGATCGACGAGGCACCCGCCGCGCTCCTGCGTCTGGCGGACGCGTTCCTGGAACGCCGCGGGGAGGGGCCCACCGCGCCGTGGCACGTCGCCGAACTCCCGGCACCGCTGGCCGAACCGGCGGCACCGGACCCGCGGCTCCCCGTTGCCGCCCCGCCGCTGCCGTACGGCCCGCTGCCCGGAGGCGCGCGGCATGTGCGCGTACCCGACGGGGGCCTGGACCGCACGGCCGCCGAAGCACTCGCCGAAGAGGCGCTCGCCGCCGGTCCCGGCGAACTCGTCATCACGCCCTGGCGCGGTGTTCTGGTTCCAGGAAAGCCCAGCTCCGCCCCCGGGGAGGCGCAGTGACCGTCCCACGCCGACCGAACCGGCACTACGACTACGTCGACGACGGGCCCGCGATCTACGCGGACTCCTTCGCCATCATCCGCGAGGAGGCCGAGCTGGGGCACCTGCCCGCCAACGCGGAACGGCTCGCCGTGCGGATGATCCACGGCACCGGCCAGGTCGACCTCGCCGAGGACCTGGTGGTCCACCCCGACCTGGTGCCCGCGGCGCGCTCCGCCCTGCGGGCCGGAGCACCGATCCTGTGCGACGCACGCATGGTGGCCAGCGGTGTGACCGCGAACCGCCTTCCGTGCGGCAACGAGGTGCTCTGCTTCCTGGGCGACGAACGCGTCCCCGGCCTCGCCCGTGCGTGGGGCACCACCCGCACCGCCGCCGCGGTGTCCCTGTGGGAACCGCTCCTGGAGGGTGCCGTGGTCGCCATCGGCAACGCGCCCACCGCCCTCTTCCACCTGTTGGAGATGCTGGCCGACGGGGCACCGCGCCCGGCCGCGATCGTCGGCTGCCCCGTCGGTTTCGTGGGGGCGGCCGAGTCCAAGCAGGCACTGGCGGAGTTCGGCGGCCGGTCGGGCCCCGACATCCCCTACGTGACCACCCGCGGCCGCCGCGGGGGCTCCGCGATGACCTGCTCCGCTCTCAACGCACTCGCCAAGGAGGAGGAGTGACCGGACGTTTCCACGGTGTGGGTGTCGGCCCCGGCGACCCCGGGCTGATCACCCTCAAGGCTGCCGGGCTCATCGCCGCGGCCGACGTCGTCGCCTACCACGCCGGTGTCGGCAAGGCCTCCAACGCCCGCCGCATCGCCGCGTCGCTGATCCCGGGTTCGGCGGTCGAGGAACAGCTCACCTACCCGGTCACCACCGGCGCGACCGACCACCCGGGCGGGTACGCGGGGGCGCTGGCCGACTTCTACGAGGAGTCCGCCGCCCGGCTGGCCGTGCACCTGGACGCCGGCCGCGACGTCGTGCTCCTGTCCGAGGGCGACCCGCTGTTCTACGGCTCGTACATGTACATGCACGACCGGCTGTCCGAGCGGTACGAGACGGAGATCGTGCCGGGGGTCCCGGCGTTCGCCGCGGCCACGGCGGTGGCGGCGGCCCCGCTGGCCCGGCAGACCGACGTGCTCACCGTGTTGCCCGGCACCCTGCCCGAGCCGGAGCTGGCCCGCCGCCTGGCCGACACCGACGCGGCGGTGATCATGAAGCTGGGCCGGACCTTCCCGGCGGTGTGCCGAGCGCTGGAGTCCGCCGGGCGGCTGGAGCACGCCGTGTACGTGGAGCGCGCCTCCATGGACGGGGAGCGGCGGCTGCCCGTCGCCGAGGTCGATCCGGCGACGGTGCCGTACTTCTCCCTGATCCTGGTCACCGGGGACAGCCGCAACGGCAGGAGGTCCCGGGACCAGGCGGTGCCGGAGCCCCAGGCCGTGGAGTCCGCCGGTCCGGCCGCCGAGCTGCTGGTCATCGGCCTGGGCCCCGGCCCCGGCCACTGGCTCACCCCCGAGGCCTCCGCCGCGCTGGCCGAGGTGGACCACGTGGTGGGTTACGGCCCCTACGTCGACCGCGTCCCGCAGCGCCCCGGCCTGACCAGGCACGCCTCCGGCAACACCGTCGAGATCGACCGCGCCCGCCTCGCCCTGGACCTGGCCCGCGAAGGTGAGCGGGTGGCCGTGGTCTCGGGCGGGGACGCCGGGGTGTTCGGCATGGCCACCGCCGTGTTCGAGGCGGCCGAGGACCCCGCCTACGCGGGCGTTCCGGTCCGGGTGCTGCCGGGTGTCAGCGCCGTGCAGGCGGTCGCGGCCCGGGCGGGCGCACCGGTCGGCGGTGACTTCGCGGTGATGAGCCTGTCGGACCGGCTCAAGCCCTGGGAGGTGATCGAACGCCGCCTGCGCGCCGTCGCCGAGGCCGACATGGCGCTGGCGATCTACAACCCGGCCTCGCGCTCGCGGACCGAACAGGTCGCCACCGCCCGCGAGGTCCTGCTGGAGCACCGCAAACCCGACACCGTGGTCGTGGTCGGCCGCAGCGTCGGCAGGCAGGGCGAGTCCCTGACGGTGACCACGCTCGGGGAACTCGACCCCGCCGGCATCGACATGCGCTGCCTGCTCATCGTCGGCGCCTCCGGCACCCGCCTCTCCGGGGCGGGCCGGGTCTGGACACCGAGGTGGGTGCAGCCGTGACCGTGCACTTCGTGGGGGCGGGGCCCGGCGCCGCCGACCTGCTCACCGTCCGCGCCACGCGCATGCTCAACGCGGCCGACGTCGTCCTCTACCCCGGTACGTACCTGGACCCGGAGGTCCTCGCCCACTGCGCGCCCGGCGCGGAACTGGTCGACACCCAGGGCCTTGACCTGGACCGCATCACCCAACACCTGGTCGCCGCGCACGCCGCGGGCCGGGACGTCGTGCGGCTGACCTCCGGGGACCCCTCGCTGTACTCGGCGCTGGCCGAGCAGACCCGAAGGCTCGACGCGCACGGGGTCCCGTGGGACGTCACCCCTGGGGTGCCCGCCTACGCGGCCGCCTCGGCGCTGGTGGGCCGGGAGCTGACCGTGCCGCTGGTGGCCCAGTCGGTGGTGCTGACCCGCACCAGCGCCCGGTCGACGGCGATGCCGGACACCGAGTCGCTGGGCGCGTTCGCGGCGACCCGGGCCACGCTGGTGCTGCACCTGGCGATCCGGCGGGTGCGCGAACTCATGGCCGAGATCGTCTCCGAGTACGGCGCGGACTGTCCCGTGGTGGTCGTGTACCGGGCCAGCCAGCCGGAGGAGTCGGTGCTGCGCGGGACGGTCGCCACCATCGCCGACCTGGTGGAGGAGGCGGGGCTGCGGCAGGCCGCGGTGGTCCTGGTCGGGCGGGCACTCGATCCCGGGGGTGGCGGCGAGTCCTACCTGTACGACCCGGCCCGGCCCCGCTGACCCGCTCGGGGCCACGAACCGGGGGCGGCCACGTCAGCGGGTGAAGCGCTTGAGCCCCGCGGTGTCCAGGGTGATTCCGGTCCCGGGGACCGGAACGGCCTCACCGTAGGGGTGGGTGCTGCGGTCCAGGTACTCGCCACGGACAGGACGGCTGTGCACCACCACGGCGTTGGCGTCCCGGTCCACCAGCAGGTGGACGCCGATACCGGTCGCCGCGTAGGCGGCGGGCTTCTCGACACGGTCGCGGGCATGGGTGTCGGCGTCCCAGGAGGTGATCTCGACGACGGCCAGGACGCCGCCCGGGTCGGCCCATTCCCCCGTCTGGTCGAACTGGCCGATCGGAGCGAGGACACCGTCGGGGCGGGCACGACCGTTGCGGTAGGTGTCGACCTTGATTCCCAGCCCGCTGGTGAGGAGGTCGAGGTCGGGGCGGTGGGCCATGAACTCACGCATCAGCTAGGTGAGGATCCCCGCGTGGGCTCCGTCGGTCACCTTGTGGACCCAGACCTTCCCGTTGAACATCTCCATACGAACGCGGTCGGCCTCGAAGGCCTGTTCCGCGAGGTGCTCGAACAGGTCGGTCCCCATGGGGAACGTCGGCATTTCGGGCGGCGGGTGATGCTCTGCAATGGTCATGCGGCCCCTGGGTGGTGCCGGTGGCGGGTGGTGATGACACGGACACGATCTCCGACATGGGCGTTCGGTGGCTCGTCAGGAAAAGCCGAGCGCAGTGGTCCGGTCCCCTGCACATGGCCAGGGTAACGCCGAGGAGGGACCTCGGACATGCCCATAGTGGAAATTCCAAGATCCGAGATCGCTCAGGACAAGGGACACTCCGCACATCACCGAGCGGGCACGGTCAGGCACCACTGGGTGACGGTGCGGGCGGGGGTCCAGCCGGTGAACGTGCCGATGGGCGCGGTGGTCTCCACGGCGATGCGGGTCAGCTCCCCGCCGTGGCGCCGGTAGGCGTCCGCGAGCAGCTGCTCGGTCTCCAGCGTCACCCCGTGCGCCACGAGTCGGCCGCCCGGGCCCAGCGCGTCCAGGCAGGTGTCGAGTACGCCCGGCCGGGTCGCGCCGCCGCCGACGAACACCGCGTCGGGGGCGTCCAGCCCGGCAAGCGCCTCCGGCGCCCTGCCGGTGACCACGCGCAGGCCCGGGACGCCGAGCCGGTCCGCGTTGCGGCCGATCCGCCCGGCGCGCCCGGTGTCGGCCTCCACCGCCGTGGCCGTGCACGAGGGGTGGGCGCGCATCCACTCGATGCCCACCGAACCCGCGCCCGCGCCCACGTCCCACAGGTGCTGCCCCGGCGAGGGCGCCAGCCGGGCCAGCGCCGAGGCGCGCAGGTCCCGCTTGGT
This sequence comes from Nocardiopsis sp. NPDC058631, assembly GCF_042716955.1. NCBI lineage: Bacteria > Bacillati > Actinomycetota > Actinomycetes > Streptosporangiales > Nocardiopsidaceae > Nocardiopsis > Nocardiopsis sp. NPDC058631. The sequence goes on from NZ_JBHXQY010000029.1 coordinate 32,706, forward strand.
GAGCTGGCCGTCGTGCTCGAACGCCTCGTCGGGCAGCCCCGTGACCAGCCCGTACCCCGCCGGCCCGGCGAGTTCCAACGCGAGCACGTGCAGCTGGGGCACCTCCTCGGGCGGGGTGCCGAACCAGTCGCGCGCCGTGCTCTCCAAGCGCGACTCCGCGTCCGCCCCCAGGTCACCGAGGACGGTCATCCGGCTGGCACCGTAACCGGCGCCGACCAGCAGGGCGGCGACCGTCCCGGGGGTGGTGGCGTCCGAGGAGAGCACCAGGACACGGTGGCCGGGGGCCAGGTCGCGCATCAGCAGGTGCGGATCGCGCCCGACCAGGGTCAGCACCGCGCACCCCTGCGCCGGCCACCCCATCCGGGCGCGGGCCAGGGCGACCGAGGAGACGGCCGGTTCCACGCGCACCGCGTCCGCTCCGAGCAGTTCGACCAGCGTGCCGCCGATCCCCGACACCAACGGGTCACCGGAGGCCAGCACGACGACGCCGCGGCCTTCGAGGGAGGCGAGCAGTCCGGGCAGGCCCTCGCGCAGCGGGGAGGGCCAGGCCTGACGCCGCTGGCCGGGCACCTGCGGCAGCATGGCCAGGTGCCTGCGCCCGCCCAGTACCGCGTCGGCCGCCAGGACCAGCCCGCGCAGCCTCTCGGGCACGCCTGACCAGCCGTCGGCGCCGACGCCGACGACGGTGATTCGGGGAGGGGAGGTCTCGACCTTCATGGGCAGGACGCTATCGTGGCGGCCGAAGGTGCGAGGTGCCCCGGCTGCCCACCCATCGGAAACGGTGGGGACGGCGTCCGGGGAGAATCTGGGAAGCCCGGTGAGACTCCGGCACAGGCCCGCTGCGGTGAACCGAGCCTCCGAACAGGAGGACTCGGTCAGTCCGAAGACCGGCCCCGCACCCGCCCATGACCGATGGCGCAACGAGCGGGAGCCTCACATGCCATTGCGGACGTCCCACTATCCCTTCTCGGCGATCGTCGGCTGCGACGCCGAACCACTCGACGACCTCGGCCTGTCCCTCGCCTTGGCCAGCGTCTCCCCCGAGATCGGCGGCGTCCTGGTCCGCGGCCAGAAGGGCACCGCCAAGTCCACCGCGGTGCGGGCCCTGGCCTCCCTCCTGCCCCCGGTCGAGGTCTACCGGGGTGATCGCTTCTCCGTCGACCCGGCCGACCCCGCGCAGGAGTCCCCGGACGGGCCCTTCCCCCCCGGCACGGCCGTGGAGGGCCGCCCGGTGCGCCTGGTCGAACTTCCGGTGGGCGCCACCGAGGACCGCGTCCTGGGCTCGCTGCACCTGGAGCAGGCGCTCACTCACGGCCAGGTCGCCTACGAACCCGGTCTGCTGGCGCGCAGCCACCGCGGCCTCCTCTACGTGGACGAGGTCAACCTGCTCCACGACCACCTGGTCGACCTCCTCCTGGACGCCGCCGCGACCGGCCGGGTGACCGTGGAGCGCGACGGGTTCTCCGTGGAGCACGCCGCACGGTTCCTGCTCATCGGGACGATGAACCCCGAGGAGGGCGAGCTGCGCCCGCAGCTCCTGGACCGGTTCGGGCTGACCGTCGAGGTCGCCGCGCCCTCCGACCCCGCCGCCCGCGTCGAGGTGGTCCGCAGGCGGATGGCCTACGACTCCGACCCCGCCGCCTTCTCCGATCGCTACGACCAGGCCGAGAAGGCCCTCGCTGAGCGCATCGCGACGGCCCGGGAGACGGCCCGGCGTGGCCGGCTGTCCGACGCCGCGCTGCTGAAGATCGCGCAGGTGTGCGCGGCGTTCGAGGTCGACGGCCTGCGCGCCGACATCGTGACCGCGCGCACGGCCCTGGCGCATGCCGCCTGGCAGGGCAGGACCTCGGTCACCCTGGCCGACATCCGCCGCGCGGCCCTGCTGGCCCTGCCGCACCGGCGCCGACGCAACCCCTTTGACGCGCCGGGTCTGGACGAGGAGCTCCTGGACCGGATCCTGGGGGACGAGGAGCCGCCGCCGGACGACCCCGAACCGCCGGGCGGCTCCCACGACCCCGCCGACTCCGGTGACCCCGCCGCCCCCGGCGAGGACGGCGCCCCCGACACCGACGGCCAGGAGGAGGGCCCCTCCCAGGCACCGGACACCGGGGCCGACGGACCGGAGCAGCCCCCCGCTCCGCCCCAGGGGCCGGAGGGCTCCCAGGGGCCGGAAGCGTCCGAGCGGACGGAGGAGCCGGAGGGGGACGAGGCCGGGCCCCGGCCCACGGCGGGCACCACGGTCAGGGCGAGCGCCCCCTACCGCCCCCGGACGTTCACCGCGCGGGGCACGGGGGTCGGCGCCGACGGCCGGCGCAGCCGCGCCATCGGCACCCGGGGCCGCCGGATCGGGGCCGAACCGCCCGGCGGGGGTTCGGGCAGCTCGCTGCACCTGGTGGAGACCGTCAAGGCCGCGGCCTCCCGCCCGCACGGCGGCGGCCGGGTCAGCCTGCGCCCCCGCGACCTGCGCGTCGCGGTGCGCGAGGGCCAGGAGAGCAACCTGGTGCTGTTCTGCGTGGACGCCTCCGGCTCCATGGCGGCGCGCAAGCGCATGGGCGAGGTCAAGACCGCCATCCTGTCACTGCTCCTGGACGCCTACCGGCGCCGCGACAAGGTCGGCCTCGTGACCTTCCGGGGCACGAAGGCCGAACTGGTGCTGCCCCCGACCCGTTCGGTGGACGCCGCCGCCGCCCGCCTGGACGAACTACCCGCCGGGGGGCGCACCCCGCTCGCCGAGGGCCTGCTGGAGGCCGCCCGGGTCCTGCGGCGCGAGCGCCTGCGCGACCCGAGGCAGCGCCCGCTGCTCGTTCTGGTGACCGACGGGCGGGCCACCGGCGGCCGGGGTTCGGTCGGCCGCTCGCTGGAGGCCGCCGACCACGTCGCCGCACTGGGTGTGGCCACCGTCGTCGTGGACGGCGAGTCCGGCCCGCTGCGCCTGGGCCTGGCCGCCGCCCTCGCCACCCGCATGGGTGCCGAACACCTCCCCGTCAGCGAGGTCAGCGCCGACGCGCTGGGCAACGCCGTGAGAGAAAGGGCCGCCTGATGCCACAGGGCAAACCGCTCGTCGTCCCCGACGACGGGCTCACCACCCGGCAGCGCCGCAACCAGCCCGTGCTCGCCGTGCACACCGGGGACGGCAAGGGCAAGTCGACCGCCGCGTTCGGGCTCGCGCTGCGCGGCTGGAACCAGGGCTGGCGGATCGGGGTGTTCCAGTTCGTGAAGTCGGCGAAGTGGCGCATCGGCGAGCAGACCGTGCTCGAACGCCTGGGAGAGCTGCACGAGGAGACCGGCGAGGGCGGCCCGGTGGAGTGGCACAAGATGGGCTCGGGCTGGTCCTGGAGCCGCCGCCAGGGCAGCACCGAGGACCACGCCGCGGACGCGGCCGAGGGCTGGGCGGAGATCAAGCGCAGGCTCGCCGACGAACGGCACGACCTGCTCATCCTCGACGAGTTCACCTACCCGATCCACTGGGGCTGGGTGGACGTCGACGACGTCGTGGCCGCCCTGCGCGACCGTCCGGGCCGCCAGCACGTGATCGTCACCGGCCGCCGCGCCGCCCCCGAGCTGCTGGAGGCGGCGGACCTGGTCACCGAGATGACCAAGGTCAAGCACCCGATGGACGCGGGCCGCAAGGGCCAGCGGGGGATCGAGTGGTGAAGGCCCCGGCGGCTCCCGGGCCGACGGAGCCGTCTCGACCGGCGCCGCCACCCCGCCCGGCCACCCTGCCGAGGCTGATGGTCGCCGCCCCCATGACCGGGCAGGGCAAGACCACGGTCGCCACCGGGCTGATGGCCGCCCTCGGCGGCGCCGGGCTCGCGGTCAGCGGCCACAAGGTCGGCCCGGACTACATCGACCCCGGCTACCACGCGCTGGCCACCGGCCGCCCCGGCCGCAACCTCGACCCGCACCTGGTCGGTGAGGGGCGGGTGGCTCCGCTGCTCCTGCACGGGGCCCGGGGCGCGGACGCGGCCGTCGTCGAGGGCGTGATGGGGCTGCACGACGGGCGGATCGGCACCGACGGCTTCGCCTCCTCCGCGCACGTGGCGGCCCTGACCCGCACCCCGGTGGTGCTGGTCGTGGACGTGTCCCGGATGTCCCGGTCGGTGGGCGCGCTGGTGGCGGGCATGGCCGCCTACGACCCGGCGGTCGAGGTCGCCGGCGTGATCCTGAACAAGGCCGGTTCGGCGCGCAACGTCGCCGAGATCATCCGCTCGGTCCACCTGCCGGTCCTCGGTGTGGTCCCCCGTGACGAGCGCATCGCCAGCCCGTCCCGCCACCTCGGGCTCGTCCCGGCGTCGGAGCGGGAGGGCGCGGCGCGGGTGGTCGAACGGCTCGGTGAGCACGTCGCGAACCATGTCGACCTGGACGCCCTGCTGGAGGTGGCCCGCTCGGCGCCCGCGCTGGACGCCCGCCCCTGGGACCCGGCCGAGGAGGTGACGGCCCCGGGCACGGGCCCGCGCCCGGTGGTCGCCGTGGCAGGGGGCCGGACCTTCACCTTCCGCTACGCCGAGACCGAGGAACTGCTCACCGCCGCCGGATGCGAGGTCGTCGCGTTCGACCCCCTGGAGGACACCGAACTGCCGACCGGTACCCGGGGCGTCTACCTGGGCGGCGGCTTCCCCGAGGTGTACGCGGGTGAGCTCGCCGCGAACCGGAGTCTGCTGGCCGAGCTGCGCGAGGCGGTCCGCGGCGGGGTCCCGACCGTCGCCGAGTGCGCGGGCCTGCTCTACCTCGCCGATGCGCTCGACGGCCACACCATGGCGGGTGCCGTCCCGGCCGACGCCCGGATGACGGAGCGGCTCACCCTGCGCTACCCCGAGGCTGTCTCGCCCGGGGACACACTGCTGACCCGGGCCGGGGAGAGGGTCACCGGCCACGAGTTCCACCGCACGGCCCTGACACCCGGGCACGGAGACCAGCCGGCTTGGGAGGTCGACGGTACGCCGGAGGGTTTCGCCTCCCCGACCCTGCACGCCTCCTACCTGCACGTGCACTGGGCCGGGCACCCGAGGCTCGCCGCGAGGTTCGCCGGGGCCGTGCACAGCGCTCCGGCCATCGCCCCGGCTCCGGCGGCCGAGCCGTCCCCCGCCGCCAGGACGGCTGCCCCCGGCAGCGAACCGGTGGCCGATCCGCTGCGCCACCACGGCGACGTGGAGGCGCGCGGCGGCATGCTCGACTTCGCCGTCAACGTCTACCCGGGGCAGCGGCCCGCCTGGCTCGACCGGGCCCTGCGCGAGAGCCTGGACCACGCCGGCGTCTACCCCGATCCCGAACCCGCGCGCGGGGCCGTCGCGCGTCGGCACGCCCGGCGGCCCGCCGAGGTCCTGCCGACGTCGGGCGCGGCCGAGGCCTTCACCCTGGTCGCCCGGCTGCGGCCGTGGCGTCGCCCCGTCGTCGTGCACCCGCAGTTCACCGAGCCGCACGCCGCCCTGGAGCAGGCCGGGCTCATTGTCACCACCGTGCTCTGCGCGGAGGGCGGCGGTTTCGCCCTCGATGCCGACGCGGTCCCCGAGGACGCGGACCTGGTGATGGTCGGCAACCCCACCAACCCCACCGGTGTCCTGCACCCGGCGGTGGCGCTGCGCGGGCTGTGCCGGCCCGGGCGGCTGGTCGTGGTGGACGAGGCGTTCATGGACGCCCTGCCCGGGGAACCGGAGTCCCTGGCCGGTGAGCGGATCGAGGGCCTGGTGGTGCTGCGCAGCCTCACCAAGCACTGGTCGGTCCCGGGTATCCGCGCCGGATACGTGGTCGGTGACGAGCCCGTGGTGCGCGAGCTGGCCCGTGTGCAGACGCCCTGGTCGGTGTCCGCACCCGCGATCGCCGCCACCGTCGCCTGTATGAGCGACGAAGCGAGCGCGGAGGCGGAGCGCCGCGCGAGGGAGTTCGACGGCTGGCGCGCCGACCTGGAGGCCGGACTGCGCGAGGCGGGGATCGGGTTCGTGCCCTCCCGGGCACCGTTCGTACTGGTGAAGGCGGGCGAGGGGGTCCACGCACGGCTGCGTGGCCAGGGCATCGCCCTACGCCGGGCCGACACCTTCCCGGGGCTGGACGCCGCCTGGGTGCGCGTGGCCGTGCGCCCGCCGGAGACCACGCGCAAGCTGCTCGCCGCCCTGTCGTCGCCCTGAGCCCGAGCCGGGCGGGCCTCCGGCTGCGGCCCCGTCTGCGACTTTCGGCTGATCCGCCGGAAGGACCGCCCGGCTAGCCTGTAGCCGTGCACGGTTTCCTCCGTTCCCTGTGGGACGAACCCCGCCCTCCCGGCATGCGGGGGCCCGCGTGGTGGGACGGGGTCCTCGTCGTGGTGTGCGCGTCGGCGGCACTGGCCGAGGGGGCCCTGCGGCCGGGCCTGCCCTGGCTGTTCCTGACCGTCGCGGTGGTCACCGGCCTCGCCCCCGCCCTGCTGTGGCGCCGGACCCATCCGCTGGCCGTGGTCGCGGCGGTCTTCGGCGGTGCGGCCGCGCTCACCCTGGTGACGGGCGGAGAGGCCGGGGAGATGTACACGACGGTGTACTTCCTGGCGCTGCCGTACGCGCTGGTGCGGTGGGGGTCCGGACGACAGATCGTCGCGGGGTCCGCGATCGTGCTCCTGTCGTCCTCCGTCGACCTGGTCCTCGGCGCACCGGAGGCCGCGGACCTGGTCGGAGGCGTCGCCGTCCTGTTCGCCACCGGCGCCCTCGGCGCCGCGCTGCGGTACCGGGGCAGGGCCAGGGCACGTGAGATCGACCGCGCCAGACTGCTCGAACGCGAACACATCGCCCGCGAACTGCACGACACCATCGCCCACCACGTCTCGGCCATGGCGATCCGGGCCCAGGCCGGACAGGCGGTCGCGCAGACCAGACCGGAGGCCGCCGTCGAGGCCCTCGAAGTGATCGAGTCCGAGGCCTCGCGCGCCCTGGGCGAGATGCGCACCATGGTGCGCGCCCTGCGCCGGGACGGACCCGCCGAGCGGGCACCCAGCCCTCACATCGGCGAACTGGAGGAGCTCGCCTGCCGGTCCGGGCCGGGCCCGGTCGTGGAGGTGGAGATCGACGGCGAACTCGACGAGCTCGCACCGGCGGTCACGGCCGCGCTCCACCGTCTGGCCCGGGAGTCGGTCACCAACGCCAGGCGCCATGCCCGCGACGTCGGCCTCATCAGGGTTCGTGTCGACGCCGACGACACGTCGGTACGCCTGCGTGTGGGCGACGACGGCGCCGGCGGCCTCCTGCGGCCGTCCGCTCCACCGGGGTACGGGCTCATCGGCATGGCGGAGCGCGCCGAACTGCTCGGGGGCACCTGCGAAGCGGCCCCGAACCCCGACGGGGGTTGGACCGTGACCGCCGTGCTGCCCCGTTCGGGGGCGCCCGCGTGAGCATCCGGGTGGTCGTGGCCGACGACCAGGAGATCGTGCGCACCGGCCTGTCCATGATCTTGGACGCCCAACCCGGCATCGAGGTGGTCGGCCAGGCCGCCGACGGACGCGAGGCCGTGGAACTGGGGCGGCGGCTGCGCCCGGACGTGTGCCTGTTCGACATCCGGATGCCCGTCGTCGACGGCGTGGAGGCGACCCGCGCCCTCGCCGGACCCGAGGTCGAGAACCCCCTCGCCGTCGTCGTCATCACCGTCTTCGACCTCGACGAGTACGTCTACGCCGCCCTCAGAGCGGGGGCCCGGGGGTTCCTGCTCAAGGACGCCGGAACCGATCTGCTCACCAGGGCCGTGCACGCCGCCGCCGCGGGCGAGGCGCTCATCGCCCCGAGTGTGACGGCCCGGCTGCTCGACGCCTTCGCCGGTTCCGGGCCCGCGGGTCCCCCGGTCCAACCCCTCCAACCCCTGACCGGCCGGGAGGAACAGATCCTCTCCGCCGTGGCGCGCGGTCGGACCAACACCGAGATCGCCGGGGAGTCCCACATCGCGCTGAGCACCGTCAAGACCCACATCGCGAGCCTGATGGCCAAGCTCGGGGCCCGCAACCGTGTCGAGATCGCCATGTGGGCCTACGAGACCGGCCGCGTGCGAGGGCGGCGGGGCCGGTAGTACGAGAGGGCTCCCGTACTTTCGGCCGAGCGGGTTGGGGCCCATCTTCCGATGCCCGGCTCCCCTCTCGGCGGCCACGATCGGGGCATGACCACCACCGTGAAACCCCCGGCCCGAGCCGGGTGGACCGTGCCCGCCCTGCTGATCCTGTTGAGCGTCGTACCCCTCGTCGCCGGGGCCTTCCGCGTCGGCGAGCTGGCCTCCGGGGCACCGGTCACCGCCGACAACGCCCGTTTCTTCGCCGCGCCCCTGCCCGTGGTCCTGCACATCCTCGCCGCGAGCCCCTACTGCGTACTGGGAGCCCTCCAGTTCTCCCCCGGTCTGCGCCGACGCCGACCCCGCTGGCACAGGGCCTCCGGTCGGCTACTCGTCCTCCTGGGGCTGGCCACCGCGCTGACGGGGCTGTGGATGACGCTGTTCTATTCGATTCCGGCGATCGACACGGGCTTCGTCACCGTGCAGCGGCTGGTGTTCGGTTCGGCCATGGCCGTCGCCCTGGTCCTCGGTTTCGTGGCGGCGCGGCGCCGGGAGATCGCCCGGCACCGCGCCTGGATGATCCGCGCCTACGCGATCGGGCAGGGAGCCGGGACGCAGGTGCTGACCCACCTGCCCTGGATGATCCTGGTCGGTGAGTACACCGAACTCAGCAGGGCGCTGCTCATGGGTGCCGGGTGGGTGATCAACCTGGCCGTGGCCGAGTGGTTCATCCGCAGGGGCCAACGCCCGCGCAGCGTCCAGCGCGCTCGGGAGCACTCACCCGGGTGAAGGCGGAGACCGCCTTTTCGGAGGCGGGCACCTCCGGCGGGCACCGGGGAGTGCCGGGGGTGCCGCACCGCGACGCTGCCCGGACGTGGTCAGGCTGCGGCGAGGACGCGAATGCCACCCGTGTTCCGGGCCGGGAGGCGGCCTGCGGGCGGGTCGGTGCGCGGGCGCAGTTCCAGCAGTAGGGCGTCGAGGTCAGGGGCCTCCTCCGGGCCGGCGGGGCGGCGGCCCAGAACGACCGGGTGGCCTCCCCCACCAGATGACCAGGGAGCGTGGTGGGCCTGGACACCGACGGGCTGAAGAAGCGGTTCGCCCGCTAACAGCTACGGGACACGAACCGACGGTCTTCGCTCACCCCAGTTCGGTCACCCAGTCGAACGCCTCCGCCACACCGTTGACGGCGGGCACGCCCGGCGGGCCCGGTGGACGCCGCACCACCACGACCGGAACACCCAACCGCCCGGCGACCTCCATCTTCGGCCAGGTGTAGGTGCCGCCGGAGTCCTTGGTGATGAGCACGTCGGAGCGGTGCCCGGCCATCAGCTCCAGCTCGCCGTCGCGACGGTACGGGCCCCGGCTGGTCACCAGCCGCCAGGCGGCGGGGAGTTCGAGCTCGGGCACGTCCACCACCCGGGCCAGGACCGCGCGCTCGCCCAGGGCCGACACGAAGCGGGCCAGCTCCTGGCGGCCGACCGTCACGAACGGCCGCTCTCCGAGCCCGGCCGCCAGCTTCGCCGCCTCCTCGTGGGTGTCGGCGTAGTGCCAGGCCGGGTCCGGCTCCCACCCCGGCCGCTCCAGCCGCAGCAGCGGCAGGTCCGTGCAGGCGGCGGCCGCGTTGGCGCTCATCCCGAGCGCGAAGGGGTGGGTGGCGTCCACGACCGCGTCGTAGTCGGCCAGGGCCGCGCGCAGTCCGGGCACGCCCCCGAACCCGCCGATCCGCACCCCGCCCACCGGCAGGCGCGGCCGGGCCACCCGTCCGGCCAGCGAGGTGGTCACGTCCACGCCCGCCCCGACCAGCAGGGCGGCCAGTTCACGGGCCTCGGACGTACCCCCCAGAAGCAGGAGTCTCATCGGGCACGCTCCTGACCGAGCAGGGGAAGTTCGGCGGGAGCCCCCTCGCGGGCCAGCCCCAGCAGTGCGTCGACGTCCAGGTACCGCTCCGCGAGGTCGGCGAGCAGGTCCATGCGCCGCTCGCGCGCGGCGGAGAAGTCCGTCCCGGACGGCCCGTACCCCAGCGCCCGGGCGAGGAAGGCCGCCCGGAAGGCGTCACCCTCCAAGCTGCCGTGCCACATGGTCCCGAAGACGTTGCCCGATCGCGCTCCGCCCAGGAACTCCTCCGCGCCCCCGCCCACGGTGATCCGGCCGTGGTGGATCTCGTAGCCGCCCGCGGGCGCGCCCAGCGCCTCGCCCTCGGGCAGGCGGAGGGTCTTGTCCGCGATGAAGTCGGTGCGCACGTCGAGGAGGCCCAGCCCCTGCGCGGACGAACCCGGCGCGGCCTCGACCCCGTCGGGGTCGGTGACGGTCCGCCCGAGCATCTGGAAGCCGCCGCAGACGCCGAGTAGCGGCCGCCCCCGTCGGACGTGTCCGGTGATCGCCTCGTCCAGTCCGCGCGTGCGCAGCCAGGCCAGGTCGGCGAGGGTGGAGCGGGTACCGGGCAGCACCACGAGGTCGGCGTCGGCGATGTCGCGCGGTCCGGAGGCGAAGACCACGTCGAGCCCGGGTTCCAGGCCGAGCGCGTCCACGTCGGTGAAGTTGCTGATGCGGGGCAGGCGCACCACCGCCACCCGCAGCGTCGCTTCCCCGTCGGCCCGCCGCCCCTCCAGGTCGAGGGCGTCCTCGGAGTCCAGCCACAGCCCGGGGTCCCACGGCAGGGTTCCGAACACCCGGCGGCCGGTGATCCGTTCGAGGTCGTCCAGACCCGGCTGGAGCAGGGCGTGGTCGCCGCGGAACTTGTTGACCACGAAACCGGCGATCAGGGCCTGGTCGGCGGGTTCCAGCAGGGCCACGGTCCCGTACATGGCGGCGAACACCCCGCCCCGGTCGATGTCGCCGACCACGACCACGGGCATCCCCGCGTGCCGGGCCAGGCCCATGTTCACGTAGTCGCCCGCGCGCAGGTTGATCTCGGCGGGGCTGCCCGCCCCCTCGGCGACGACGACGTCGTAGCGGGCGGACAGGTCGTCGAAGGCGGCGTGTGCGGCCTCGGCCAGGTGGCGGCGCCCCGCCTCCCAGTCGGAGGAGGACACCTCCCCGGCGGGGTGGCCGAGCAGCACGGCGTGGCTGCGCCGGTCGCTGCCCGGTTTGAGCAGCACCGGGTTCATCGCGGGCTCGGGAACGGCGCGGGCGGCCAGCGCCTGCACCCACTGGGCGCGGCCGATCTCCGCCGGGCGCCCGTCCGGGCCGTGGCAGACCATCGAGTTGTTGGACATGTTCTGCGCCTTGTACGGCGCCACCCGCACGCCCCGGCGGGCGAAGGCCCGGCACAGGGCGGTGGTGACCACGCTCTTGCCCGCGTCGGAGGTCGTCCCGGCGACCAGGACCCCTGTCACTCCTGCACCCCTGTCACTCCTGCACCCCTGTCACTCAGGCCTCCTCAACAGCGCGGTGTCCATCACCCAGCCGGCCTTGGCCCTGGCCCGCCGGCGCGCGGCCTCGATCTCGGGCAGCACCTCGCCCACCCGTCCGGCGACCAGTTCCTCGGAGCCGGTGCCCAGGTTGGCGCCCCACCAGAGGGACCAGTCCTCCAGGCCCTCGAACCCGTGCCGTCCGCCGAGCATGACGACGATGTTGTCCTGCCCCGCTTCGACAGCCTCGCGCAGCCGCCGCGCCGGGGTCACGTGCACCGGACGACCGACCTCGTGCAGCACGATCCGGTGCCGCGCGGCCAGGATCTGGGGCGCGCTGATCCCGGGGAGCACGTCGTAGTCCAGCGCGACGTTCCCGCGCTCGGCGATCCGCGCCGCGATGCGCAGGGTGGAGTCGTACAGGGAGGGGTCGCCCCAGACCAGGAGGGCCGCGGTGCCGCCGCGCTCGCCGAGCACCCGCTCGAAGGCGGCCGCACGGGCCTCGTGCCAGTCGGCGACCGCCGCCGGGTAGTCGGCGGGGTCGTCGCGGTCGCGTTCGGGGTCGGCCACGGCGACCAGCGGGATCCCGTAGGCGTCACAGACCTCCTGCCGCAGGGCGAACAGGCCGTCGTCGTCCCTCTTTCGGACGGCCACCGCGTAGTCGCAGCCGCGCAGGGCCTCGGCGACCTCCCCGGTGACGTGCTGGGGACCCATACCGATCCCCAGGATCCGCACCCTCACTCGGACCGCTCCTCCAGATCCCCCTCGACCTCCAGGTAGACCTCGGTGAGGGCCTCCAGCGTGGCCGGGTCCGGCTCCGCCCACAGACCGCGCCGGGCGGCCTCGTGCAGCCTCTCGACGATGCCGTGCAGCGCCCAGGGGTTGGAGCGGCGCAGGAACTCCTGGGTCTCGGCGTCCAGCACGTACTCGGCGGCGAGCTTCTCGTACATCCAGTCGTGCACGACCCCGGCCGTGGCGTCGAACCCGAACAGGTAGTCGACGGTCGCGGCCAGCTCGAAGGCGCCCTTGTAGCCGTGCCGCCGCATGGCCGCGATCCAGCGGGGGTTGACCACGCGGGCGCGGAACACCCGGGCGGTCTCGTCGGCCAGGGGCCGGGTGCGTACCGCGTCGGGCGAGGTGGAGTCGCCTACGTAGGCCTTGGGGTCGGCCCCGCTGAGGGCGCGTACGGTGGCGATCATGCCGCCGTGGTACTGGAAGTAGTCGTCGGAGTCGGCGATGTCGTGTTCGGCGCTGTCGATGTTCTTGGCGGCGACCTTGATCCGGCGGTAGTTGGCCCGCATGTCGTCGGCGGCGGGCACACCGTTGAGGTCGCGCCCGTAGGCGAAGCCGCCCCAGGCCGTGTAGACCTCGGCGAGGTCGCGGTCGTCGCGCCAGTTGCCGGACTCCACGACCTGGAGGATGCCCGCACCGTAGGAGCCCGGGGCGGAGCCGAAGATCCGGGTGGTGGCGCGGCGCTGGTCGCCGTGCTCGGCCAGGTCGGCGTTCGTGTGGGCGCGCACGTAGTTCTGCTCGTCGGGCTCGTCGAGTCCGGCGACGAGGGTGACCGCGTCGTCCAGCATCGCGACCACGTGCGGGAAGGCGTCGCGGAAGAAACCGGAAATGCGCACCGTGACGTCGATGCGCGGGCGCCCCAGCTCCTCCAACGGCACCACATGGAGCCGGCCGACCCGGCGGGAGGCCTCGTCCCACTCGGGGCGGACCCCGAGCAGGGCCAGCACCTCGGCGATGTCGTCGCCGGAGGTACGCATGGCGGAGGTGCCCCACACCGACAGTCCGACCGACTCCGGGTAGGTACCGGTGTCCTCCATGTGGCGGCGCAGCAGGGACTCGGCCATGGCCTGGCCGGTCTGCCAGGCGAGCCGGGAGGGGACCGCGCGCGGGTCGACGGTGTAGAAGTTGCGGCCGGTCGGCAGCACGTTGACCAGTCCGCGCAGCGGGGAGCCGGACGGGCCCGCCGGGATGAAACCGCCGTTCAGGGCGTGCAGGACGTGGTCGACCTCGTCGGTGGTGCGGGCCAGCCGGGGCACCACCTGCTCGGCGGCGAACTCCAGGACGCGGCACACCTCCGGGTCGTCGTGCAGGCCCTCCGCGGCGGCCGGGACCCACCCGGCGGCCTCCATCCGCTCGACGAGGCCGCGGGCCAGCGCCTCCACCCCGTCGACCTCGTGGGTGGGCGCGTCCTCCTTCAGACCGAGGGCGGCCCGCAGGCCGGGCACCGCTCCACCAACGCCTCCCCAGACCTGGGCGGCGCGCAGCACGGACAGGACCAGGTTCACCCGGGCCCCGCCCTCGGGGGCCTCGCCCAGCACGTGCAGTCCGTCGCGGATCTGGGAGTCCTTGATCTCGCACAGCCAGCCGTCGACGTGCAGCAGGAAGTCGTCGAACTCCTCGTCGCCCGGCCGCTCGTCCAGACCGAGGTCGCGGTGCATCTCGGCGGCGCGCATCAGGGCCCAGATCTCGCCGCGGACCGCGGGCAGCTTGGCCGGGTCCATGGCCGCGATGTTGGCGTGCTCGTCGAGGAGCTGCTCCAGGCGCGCGATGTCGCCGTAGCTCTCCGCGCGGGCCATCGGGGGGATGAGGTGGTCGACGACCGTGGCGTGGGCGCGGCGTTTGGCCTGGGCCCCCTCCCCCGGGTCGTTGACCAGGAACGGGTAGATCAGCGGGAGGTCGCCCAGGGCCGCGTCGGTGGCGCAGGCGGCGGAGAGCGCGGCGTTCTTCCCGGGCAGCCACTCCAGGGAGCCGTGCTTGCCCAGGTGCACGACGGCGTGCGCGCCGAACCCGTGCTCCAGCCAGCGGTAGGCCGCCAGGTAGTGGTGGCTGGGGGCCAGGTCGGGGTCGTGGTAGATCGCGATCGGGTTCTCACCGAAACCGCGCGGCGGCTGGACCAGCACGACGACGTTGCCCGCCCGCAGAGCGGCCAGTACGAGTTCGCCCTGTTCGTTGACGTACAGCTTGCCGGGCGCGGCGCCCCACGCCTCGGTCATCGCCTCCTTCAGTGCCGGGTCCAGGTCCCGGGTCCAGGCGGCGTACTGCTCGGGGGTGATGCGGACGTGGGCCTCGGTGAGCTGCACGGAGGTCAGCCAGTCCTCGTCCTGGCCGCCCGCCTCGATCAGGGCGTGGATCAGGGCGTCGCCCGCCTCCGTCTCGTCGGGCAGGTCCAACCCGGGCAGGGCGTCGGGGTCGCCCAGATCGTAGCCCTCCTGGCGCAGGCGGCGCAGAAGACGCACCAGGGACCGGGGGGTGTCGAGCCCGACGGCGTTGCCGATGCGCGCGTGTTTGGTGGGGTAGGCGGACAGGACCACGGCGATCCGCTTCTCGGCGGGCGGCACGTACCGGAGCCGGGCGTGGGCGACGGCGGTCCCGGCCAGGCGGGTGCAGCGCTCGGGGTCGGCGACGTACCGGGGCAGGCCGTCGCTGTCGATCTCCTTGAAGGAGAACGGCACCGTGATGATGCGGCCGTCGAACTCGGGGATGGCGATCTGGGTGGCCGAGTCGAGCGGGGTGACCCCGTCGTCGGACTCCTCCCAGTCCGCACGCGAGCTGGTCAGGCACAGGCCCTGGAGGACGGGGACGTCCAGGGCGGCCATACGCTCCACGTCCCAGGCCTCGTCGTCACCGCCCGCGCTCGCCGACGCGGGCACGCTGCCACCCGCCGCGAGGACCGTGACCACCAGGGCGTCGAAACCGCCGAGCGCCTCGTAGAGGTCGTCGGGGGCCGAGCGCAGCGACCCGGCGAACACGGGGACGCCCACGGCCCGGCCGGTCGCGTCGACGGCGTCGGCCAGGGCGTGCGCGAAGGCGGTGTTGCCGCCCGCTTCGTGGGCCCGGTAGTAGAGGATGCCCACCTTGGGCAGCTGCGGGTCGTGCGGGCGCTCGCGTTCGGCGAAACCCCACGGAGGCAGGGCCGACGGGGGCTCGAAGCCCTCTCCGGTCAGCAGCACGGTGTCCGACAGGAAGTCGTGCAGGCGGCCGAGGTTGGCCGGGCCGCCCTCGGCGAGGTAGCGGTGGGCCTCGGTCGCCAGCCCGATGGGCACGGTGGAGTGTTCCATGAGCTCGGCACTGGGCTGCTGCTCGCCGCTGAGGACCACCAGGGGCGTGCCCCTCTCACGGACGGCCGCCAGACCGGGCCACAGGTCGTGCGAGGAGCCCAGCAGGCGCACCACCACGAGGTCGGCGCGCTCGACGGCGCCGGTGAGTTCGGCGTCGGAGGTACGGGACGGGTTGGCCCACAGGTAGGCGGCGCCGCTGGCCCGCGCGGACAGCAGGTCGGTGTCGGACGTGGACAGCAGAGCGATCCGGACCGTCATGGCCGGGCTCCTCCCTCGGGGTTCTCGCCCCGTCAGCGGTCGGACTTGCCCGAGGCCAGTGTCTGGCTGCACCCCTGGATCGGGGTGTCACAGTGGCGGAACCGCCCCGGACTCGCACCGGGTTCCTGTACCACGAGCAAAGGATTCACACTGTAGCCGGGACGGCCCCCTCCGGCCCCGGCGGGGATGTCAGGAAGGGCCGGCCTGTGCCGGGGGGACGGCCCCCCGGCGCAGGAAGCGGACCACCGGGCCGCCGGGCCCCGGGGTGACCTCGACCGGGACCCCGTACACGTCCCCGATGAGGGCGGGGGTCAGGACCTGGGAGGGTGTGCCCTCGGCGACCGCCCGGCCGTCTCGGAGCACGACCAGGCGGTCGCAGTACATCGCCGCCAGGTTGAGGTCGTGCAGGGCGATCACGGTGGTCACCGGCAGGCCCGTGACCAGTTCCAGCAGGTCGAGCTGGTACTGGATGTCGAGGTGGTTGGTGGGTTCGTCGAGCAGGAGCTCACCGGGTTCCTGGGCCAGGGCCCGCGCGATCTGGGTGCGCTGGCGTTCGCCGCCGGACAGGGTGTGCCAGGACTGGTCGGCCCGGTCCGTCAGTCCGGTGCGTTCCAGCGCCCGCGCCACGGCCTCCAGGTCGGCCGGGGTCATGGGCGTCCAGGACCGGCGGTGCGGGATGCGTCCCAGGGCCACCACGTCGCGGACCGTCAACTCGGTCTGGGTGTGCGCGTGCTGCTGGACGGTGGCCACGCGCCGTGCCACGGCCCGGCGGCCGACCCGGTCCAGCGGTCGCCCGTCCAGGGTGACCACGCCGGCGGAGGGGCCGAGCACCCCGGCGAGGAGCCTCAGCAGGGTGGACTTGCCCGAACCGTTGGGGCCCAGCAGGCCGATGGTCTCCCCTGGCCGGGGGGCGAGGGTGACCCCGTCGAGCACGAGCCGACCGCCGATCCCGAGGCTGACCCGGTCGGCGCGCAGCCCCTCCCCCGGGGCCTGGACGGAGTGGTTCACGTCTTCCTCCTCACTCGGTACAGCACGGCGACGAAGGCGGGCACCCCGATGAGGGAGGTGACCACCCCCACCGGGATCTCCTGCGGGTCCAGCGCGGTCCGCGCGACCGTGTCCACCCACACCAGGAAGACCGCCCCCGCCAGTGCGGTGACCGGCAGCAGCCGGGCGTGGGAGGAGCCGGTCAGTGCCCGTGCGGCGTGCGGCAGGACCAGGCCCACGAAACCGATCGCGCCCGCGGAGCTGACCAGCACCGCGGTGAGCAGCGCGGTGACGCTCAGCAGCACAACACGGGTCCGGCCCACGTGGACGCCCAGGTTCGCCGCGGCCTCCTCACCGAAGGCGAAGGCGTCCAGGGTGGTGGTGTTGGCGAGGCAGACGGCGAGCACCAGGCACAGCACCGCGGTGCACAGGAGCACGTCGGTCCATCCGGCGCCGCCGAGGGAGCCCAGCAGCCAGAACAGCACCGAGCGCGTGGTGTCGGCGTCCGCCGCGGTCAGCACGATGAACGAGGTCAGTGCCGAGAACAGCTGCATGGCCGCGACCCCGGACAGCACGACGCGGTCCATGCTCCCGCCGAGGCTGTGGCTGAGCAGCATCACCATGCCGAAGGAGAGCAGGGCGCCCACGAAGGCCCCCGCCGGGAGCGAGACCACTCCGACGCCCCAGCCGAGCACGACCACCACGACCGCCCCGGTGGAGGCACCGGAGGAGACCCCGAGCACGAAGGGGTCCGCCAGCGGGTTGCGGAGCAGGGACTGCATGACCGCACCGCACACGGCCAGACCGGCCCCGCACACCGCTGCGAGCAGGGTGCGGGGCATGCGCAGGTTCCACACGATGCCCTCACGCAACTGCGTCAGAGGGCTCCCGCCCCACCCGAACCGGGCGGCGGCCGACCTCCAGACCTCGGCCGGGGAGATGTCGGCGGGGCCGATGGTGACGGCGACCGAGACCGACAGGGCCAGGAGCAGCAGGCCGGAGGTGATGAGCAGCGCCAGACGCGCACCGCTCACCGGGCGTACCCGAGCTCACGCAGGCCGTGGGCGACCAGCTCGATGCCCTCGACCGTGCGGATCGAGGGGTTCATCGCCTGACCGCTGAGCAGGACGTACCGTTCCTCCCGCACGGCGGTGAGGTTGCGGGTGGCCGGGTTGTCCTCCAGGAACTCGATCTTGGCCGCCGCGGTCTCCGCGGTCTGCGACTCGCGGGTCAGGTCACCGAGCACGATGACGTCGGGGTCGCGGTCCGCGACGGTCTCCCAGTTGATCTGGGGCCACTCGGCATGGGTGTCGTCGAAGGCGTTCTGAGCACCGATCGCGCTGGTGATGGCGCCGGGGGCACCGCAGCAGCCGGCGAGGTAGGGCGACTGGGAGTTGGCGAACCAGTACATGAGGGAGACGTCCTCGACCTCCAGGTCCTCGGTCGCGGTGTCCACCCGGAGCTGGAGTTCGGTGACCAGTTCCTCCCCGCGCTCCTCCACCCCGAAGACCTCGGCCAGGTCGTGGATCTCACCGTAGACGGCGTCCAGGGTGAGGGGCTCGCTCCGGGAGCCGTCCCCGCCGCCCTCGTTGTCCTTGCCCGCGGCGCAGTCGGTCGGGGAGACGTACGCGGGCACGCCCAGCTCCTCGAACTGCTCACGGGCGGCGACGCCGCCGGTGCCGAGTGTGGAGACGAACGACGAGGTCACGAGGTCGGGTTCGGCCTCCAGGACCCGCTCGAAGGAGGGGTTGTTCTCGGCCAGCCGCGGGATGTCCGCGTTGGCCTCCTCCAGACCCTCCATGATCGGGTCGGTCCAGGTGGCCGTGCCGACCACCCTGTCCTCCAGCCCCAGGGACAGGAGGATCTCGGTGGAGCCCTGGTTGAGGGAGACCGCCCGCTGCGGAGGCGCGTCGAGGGTGATCTCGTGGCCGCAGTTGTCAATGGTGCGGGGGTACCCGGACCCGGCAGCCGCTTCGGTGCTGTCGCCGCCCTGGTCACCCGGCTGACCGCAGGCGGTGAGGACGAGGACGGAAACGAGCGGGAGGGCAAGGCAGGGGAGGGCGGAGGACGTGAGCGCGTGGCGCGACATGGGGATGCCTCAGGTGTCGGGACTCGAACGCGGAGCCTGGCATGGATGCTCCTCCGCGCACTCGACGCGGAGGGGCCAGCAGGTCTTCGGACTCGGGTTCCTCCGAACGGGGTGCCTTCCCAGGTCGGTGCCGCGTAGGCGTTTGCCGTCCGCGCGCGTGTCCCAGTGGCTCGTGTACCCCGCCCGTCCCCCACACCGCTGCGCGTCAGCTCCGGATTCGCACCGGATTCCCTGACCACCTACGTGGTACGACTGGCCCCGGAAGGGTACCAAGGGCCTCGCGTGCCCTCCGGGGCGGGCGGGGCGGCAGGAGTACGCGGCGCCGGGAGGGCATCGCTGCACGGGTTCACCCTGCACACGGTGAACCACCGCGAGTTCCGCGCCACCCCCTTCCAGGACTGTCGCCAGTAGTACTTCGTCGACTCGTGTCGGGTGAGTACAGCCGTGCGAGGGGCCGAGGATCAGGTGTGGCACACGCGCCGCTCCCGGGGCCGGGTCACTCGTCGAGGAAGCGAAGCAGCTCCGCGGTGACGAACCCGGGGTTCTCCTCGACGAGCCAGTGCCCCGCACCCGGCACCTCCACCGCGCGCACGATGTCGGTCATGCGCGTGTCCACGGTGGCCCGGACCGGGTCGAGTTGTCCCTGGGCGGTCATGATCAGGGCCGGGACATCGACCGGTTCCGCCTCCACGGTGTCGCGGACGTCCTCGTCGAGGGTGCGGTAGAGGTCGAAACCGCCGGCGAGGGCCTCGGGCCTGGCGTAGGTCCGCGCGTACTCGTCGATCTCGGCGTCGGTGAACGGGGACTGATCCGAGGTGCCCCCGAACGCCGTTCCGTTGAAGGAGACCTGGGGGTAGAACAGCGCCAGGTAGTCGCGAACGTCGTCGCCGACCACTGTCTCGGGGACCTCGGGCTGGGAGTGGAAGGCGATGTGCCAGCTCATCGAGCGGTAGGCGGACGCGTCGATCCCGGGCCCGGGGAGCGGCAGGTCGAGGTAGCCGAGGCGTTCGGTGTCGTCGGGGAACTGGGCGGCGTACTGGAAGGCCACCGCGGCTCCGAGGTCGTGCCCGACGACTCCGGCGTCGACCACCCCGAGCTCGTCGGCGATCAGGGTGTGTACGTACCTGGCCAGAGTGGCTTTGTCGTAACCGGTCGGCGAACCGGTGCTGTCGCCCAGTCCGGGAAGGTCGACGGCGTAGACGGTGTGGTGCTCGGCGAGTTCCGGCATGATCGACCACCAGCCGTACCAGGTCTGCGGCCAGCCGTGGATCAGCACCAGCGGCGTGCCGCTGCCGCCGGTCACATAGTGCATGCGGACTCCGTCGACGTCGGCGAACTCGTGCCGGAACGTGCCCTCGAACTCGGGGTCGCCCTGGGTGGCGGCCGCGTAGGGGGGAACCTCCTCCTCGGGGGCCGACGTGGCGCAGGCCGCGACGCCGGCCATGAGCAGGAGGGCGAGCAGGAGGGTCGCCGTCGCCCGCACGGATCGGAGGAGGCCGCGCGGGGACGGCCGTGGGGCGGTTGTCGCTCCGGGGGCGTGGACGCCGTCCCCGAACGTGGTCGCTTGGTCGGTGCTCATGGGGGCTCTTTCTGTCGAGGTGCGCCCAGTCTCGACAGGATCTCCACTTATGGCACTAAAAATTGCTGTTCCGGCAAGTTGCCCCCAGGGGCGTGGGCAGGGGCGTGCCCGACGCTGTGGGAGGCGGCCGCGCGCGGGACGGCGGGCGTGCGCGGTCCCGGGCCGACCGCACCGCCGTGGCCCCGCGGACCGCACCGCACACCTCTACCGCGAGACCCCTTCCGCCGCCGCTGACGGGCGGACGGCCCGCTGATCTGATCGCGGTACTCCGTCGGGCACGCGGGGCGGGCCTTAGGTACTGAAATATTCGCTTTAAATAACAAAGTACTTAAAAGCGGACATTCGCCCGCCGAACCGAATCAGCTTCGCTTCCTTCCTTCGCACATCCCTTTCGTTATCACTCGCGCCCTCCACGGGCCCCTCATCGGCGCGACAAGGCCTCGTGATCGGTGGAGAACCTCTCGGAATCGGCAACGGTGCAGGCATGGCGGATCGCCCAGCCTGCCGGAATCTGAGAGAGCGCTCTCTTGACATGCCAAAGAACGCTATATAACCTGCGAAAACGCCTGAGCAAGCCATCTCTTATTAAGTTTTCATCAAACCCCCCCATATAGGAGTGAACGTGCTTCTCTTTCAACGAAAGGGCACAATCGCGGCGGTTTCGGGACTGACTGTCGCTGCCCTGGTGCTCACCGGTTGCAGCGGTGCAGACAACGAGCCGGCCAGTGCCGACAACCCCCTAGAGCTGACCGTGACGACCTTCGGAACCTTCGGGTACGACGACCTGTACGCCGAGTACGAGGAAGCCAACCCGGGGATCACCATCAACGCGACGAACGTCGACAACAGCGGCAACGCGCGCACCGATGTCTACACCAAGCTCGCGGCCGGCTCGGGGCTCAGCGACGTGGTCGCGATCGAGGAGGGCTGGTTGGGCTCGATCATGGACGTCTCGGACAACTTCGTCGACCTCAACGACCACGGCGCCGCTGACATCGCGGACAACTGGGTCGACTGGAAGTTCGAGCAGGGCACGGACGCCAACGGTCGAGTGATCGGGTACGGCACCGACATCGGCCCGCAGGGCCTCTGCTACAACGGCGCGCTCCTCGACGAGGCCGGGATGGAGAGCGACCGCGACGCGGTCGCCGAGATGCTCGGGGGCGACGGCGCCACCTGGGAGCAGTACTTCGACACGGGCCGGGAGTACCACGAGGCAACGGGAAGTGCCTGGTACGACCAGTCGGGCTTCATCTGGAACTCCATGGTGAACCAGATGGAGGAGGGCTACTACACCGCTGACGGTGAGCTCAACGTGAAGGGCAACGCCGCGCTCAAGGAGAACTTCATGCTCCTCGCGGCCGCGACCGGTGACGGGCTGTCCGCCGCTCAGGAGGCCCACGACTGGGGCAACGGCAGGGCCTTCGTGGACGGGTCCTTCGCGACCCTCGTCTGCCCGGGCTGGATGCTCGGCAAGGTGCGCGAGCAGCTCGACTCCGCCGGTGGCGGTCCGGAGAGCGGCTGGGACTTCGCCGACGTGTTCCCCGGTGGCGCCGCGAACTGGGGAGGAGCCTTCCTCTCCGTCCCGCAGACCTCCGAGCACCAGGAGGAGGCAGCCGCCCTCGCCGCGTGGCTGACCCACCCGGAGCAGCAGATCACGGTGTCGGAGACCATCGGCAACTTCCCGAGCACGCTTGAGGCCCAGGAGCACGTCGCCGAGCAGGCCACACCGAACGAGGTGCTCAACGACGCCCCGACCGGGGCGATCCTCGCCTCGCGCGCGGAGGGCGTCGTCGCCCAGTTCAAGGGACCTGACGACTCCGTCATCCAGGAGAACGTGTTCGGGCCCGCGCTGCAGCTCCTCGACGACGACGCGGCCACGGCCGACGAGGCGTGGGACGAGGCCATGCAGCTCTTCGACGAGCTCATCGACGAGAACTGACGATGCCGGAGCGGGGGCCGCCGGCTACGCGCCGTCGGCCCCCGGCGGGGATATGAGACTGACATGAAAACCACAGTGGACCGGCCCAAAGAGACCGTGCCGCCCCAGACAAGACCCAAGCCATCCCTGAGGGACCGGCTGAGTGTCTTCGACATGAAGGCCTCGCCGTACCTGTACATCGCGCCGTTCTTCGTCCTGTTCGCCCTCGTCGGGCTCTTCCCGCTGGTCTACACCTTCGTGGTCTCGCTCTACGACTGGCACCTGCTCCGCGGTCAGGGAGACTTCGTCGGCCTGCAGAACTTCGCCGAGGTGCTGCAGGACCGCTTCTTCTGGAACTCGCTGCTCAACACCGTCAGCATCTTCCTGTGGTCGACGATCCCGCAGGTGGCCATGGCCACCTGCATCGCGGCGATCCTGGACCAGAACCTGCGCGCCAAGACGTTCTGGCGCATGTCGATCCTGGTGCCGTACGTCGTCACCCCGGTCGCCGTGGCCATCATCTTCACGAACATGTTCGGCGAGCAGTACGGGCTCATCAACAACCTGCTCACCAACATCGGACTCGACCCGATCGGGTGGAAGAGCGAGGTCGTCCCCAGCCACATCGCGATCGCGTCGATGGTCAACTGGCGGTGGACGGGCTACAACGCGCTGATCCTGCTCGCTGCCATGCAGGCCGTCCCGCGCGACATCTACGAGTCGGCGTCGATCGACGGGGCCGGTGCCGTGCGCCGGTTCTTCAGCATCACGTTGCCCAGCATCCGGCTGACGATGGCCTTCGTCGTGATCACGGCGACCATCGGCGGACTCCAGATCTTCACCGAGCCGCGCCTGTTCGACCCGGCCACGCCGGGCGGTCCCCAGCGCCAGTTCCAGACGACGGTGCTCTACCTCTGGGAGATGGCCTTCCAGCGGCAGGACTTCGGCAAGGCCGCCACCATCGCGTGGCTGCTGTTCCTGATCATCGTGCTTTTCGCCTCGGCCAACTACCTCTTCTCCCGCAGGATCCCCTCCGCGGATGCCACCGAGCCCCGGAAGGGTTGGCGCGCGCGTCGAGCCGCGGCCTCCGCAGCCCGGCGTTCCGCGGATGCTGCCGAGGGCGTGGACCGCGCCGACGGCACCACCGGCCCGCGGGTGTCACCCCCTGTCGACAGGAGCTCCAGTGAGCGCTGATCTGGAAACCCGTCCCCACCGCGCGGCCACGAGTCCGAGACGCCCGTGGCGCCGGGGGAGGCTGCGGGGTGGCAGCGGCCGCCCCGGATTCCTGACCTACGGACTGCTCACCGCTCTCCTGGTCAGCTCGGTCTACCCGCTGTGGTGGTCGACGGTCATCGCCAGCCGGTCCAACGCCGCCCTCGGGCTGGACTGGCCCCCGCTCTTCCCCGGTGGCAACTTCTGGACGAACGTCGGCCGGGTCTTCGACACCATCCCGTTCTGGCTCGCCCTGGGCAACAGCATCCTCATCTCGAGCATCATCACGGTCTCCGTCGTCACCTTCTCGACCCTGGCCGGGTTCTCGTTCGCGAAACTGAAGTTCAAGGGACGCGACGGCCTCATGGTCAGCGTGGTCGTGACCATGGCCATCCCGACCCAGCTGGGGATCATCCCCTTGTTCATGCTGATGCGGACCCTGGGCTGGACCGGCGAGATCGGCGCGGTGATCATCCCGACCCTGGTGACCGCCTTCGGCGTCTTCTTCATGCGCCAGTACCTCGTCACTGCCATCCCCGACGAGCTGCTTGAGGCGTCGCGCGTGGACGGCGCCAGCATGATCCTCACCTTCTGGCACGTCGCCCTTCCGGCGGCGCGGCCGGCGATGGCGATCCTGGGGCTGTTCACGTTCATGATGGCCTGGACGGACTTCCTGTGGCCGCTGCTGGTGCTCGACGCCGACAACCCCACCCTTCAGACCGCCCTCAGCCAGCTCCAGTCCGCGCACTTCGTGGACTACTCGATCGTGCTGACCGGTGCGGTGATGGCGACCATCCCTCTGCTCGTGCTCTTCGTACTCGCGGGCAAGCAGCTTATTTCCGGAATCATGCAAGGAGCGGTGAAGGGCTGATGACACCTATGGGTCTGTGCGTCTGGCCAGAGGGATTCCTCTGGGGTTCGGCCACCGCCGCCGCGCAGGTGGAGGGCGCCGGCCACGAGGACGGCAAGGAGGACTCGGTCTGGGACGCCTTCGCGCGCATCCCCGGCGCCGTCGCCCGGGGGGATGACCTTGAGGTCGCGGCCGACCACTACCACCGCATGCCCGAGGACGTACAGCTCATGAAGCGGCTCGGACTCGGCTCCTACCGCTTCTCGACGAGCTGGGCCCGCGTGCGCCCCGGCGACCGTGCGGTGAACCCCAAGGGCCTCGACTTCTACTCGCGACTGGTCGACGAACTGCTGGAGGCAGGCATCCTGCCGTGGCTCACGCTCTACCACTGGGACCTACCGCAGGCACTGGAGGAGCGGGGCGGCTGGCCGAACCGCGACACCGCCTACCGCTTCGTCGAGTACGCCACGGACGTCTACGACGCGCTGGGCGATCGGGTCCAGCACTGGACGACCTTCAACGAGCCGTTCTGCTCCTCGCTGCTGGGGTACGGCTCCGGGGCTCACGCGCCCGGCCGGCAGGACCCCCGGGCGGCGATCGCCGCCCTGCACCACCAGCACCTGGCGCACGGCCTGGCCGTGACCGAGCTCCGGGCGCGCGGAGCCCAGCACCTGGGCATCACGCTCAACCTGAGCAACTCGATCGCCAAGGACCCGCAGGACCCGATCGACCTTGAGGCGGCGCGCCGCTTCGACTCGCTGCAGAACCGCATCTTCCTCGACCCGCTGCTGCGTGGCTCCTACCCGGAGGACACGATGCGCGACCTGACACCGTTCGGACTCGCGGAGGCCATCTGGCCCGGTGACCTGGAGACCATCTCGGCGCCGCTCGACTTCCTCGGGGTGAACCACTACCACGACGACCTGATCAGCGGTCACGTCGAGGAGCGGGGCAGCGACGGGCACTCGGGCGGCGGCAAGCGCCCCACGGCCTCGGCCTGGATCGGGGCCGAGATCGCCTTCCCCAGCCGCGGGCTGCCACGCACGGGAATGGGGTGGGAGGTCAACCCCGACGGGTTGCGCCACCTCCTGGTGCGCCTCGGCGACGAGTACCCCGGCCTTCCGCCCCTGTACGTCACGGAGAACGGCTCGGCCTACGACGACGAGGTGGCTGCCGACAAGTCCGTCCACGACGTCGAGCGCACCGAGTACCTCCTGAACCACGTGGCCGCGGTGGGACAGGCCATCGAGGAGGGTGCCGATGTTCGCGGCTATTTCGTCTGGTCGCTGCTGGACAACTTCGAGTGGTCCTGGGGGTACGGAAAACGATTCGGTATTGTACGGGTGGACTACGACTCATTGCAACGTACTGTCAAAGACAGCGGGTTGGCCTACGCTCGTCTGATCGGTGCTGCGTCGGAGGGGTCGACGCCGATGGGCGCGCTCGGCACACCATTCCCCACCTGACAGTCATTCCCCGAGCGGCGACATCTACGAACGGAGGTACTGTGACAGGTGATGCGGTTTCGGAACAGTCCAGGACTGCGCCGACACTGGAGATGGTGGCCACACTGGCCGGCGTCTCACGGGCCACGGCGTCGCGTGCCATCAACGGCGCCACAACCGTGGATCCGGATCTTGTCGCTGCGGTCAACAAGGCTGTGAGCGCCCTCAACTACGTGCCCAACCGCGCAGCGCGGTCGCTCGTGACGAAGCGGGCACAGGCGGTGACTCTCGTGGTCCCCGAATCGATCAAGAAAGTCTTCGCGGACCCGTTCTTCGCATCCGTCGTTGAGGGTATGTCGCAGTACCTCTCGGACATC
Source organism: Nocardiopsis sp. NPDC058631 (assembly GCF_042716955.1). Lineage (NCBI taxonomy): Bacteria > Bacillati > Actinomycetota > Actinomycetes > Streptosporangiales > Nocardiopsidaceae > Nocardiopsis > Nocardiopsis sp. NPDC058631. The sequence goes on from NZ_JBHXQY010000029.1 coordinate 58,833, forward strand.
GAGTACACGCTCAACATGGTCATCTCTTCGGAGACCAATCCCGCGCAGACAAGGCGCTATTTACTGGGCAGCAACGTCGACGGCGTCCTGGTGGTGTCCCATCACATGGGAGACCTGTCGTGGACCAGTTTGGATAGTTCACTGCCGATCGTCTTCGCGGGACGGCCGTTGATCGGCGAGAAGACCAGGCACTACATCGAGGTCGACAACGAGCAGGGCGCCGCCCGGGGAACGCAGCACCTCGTCTCCCGGGGTCGACGCAATATCGCCACCATCGCCGGCCCGCAGGACATGCCGCCTGGCATCGATCGCCTCCGCGGCTGGCGTCGCGTGCTCAACGAGGCTGGGCTACCTGCCAGCGCCGTGGAGATCGGGGACTTCACCACGGCCTCCGGTGCGGTGATGATGCGTCGCCTGCTCGACCGGAACGAGCCGATCGACGGACTGTTCGCGGCGAATGACCAGATGGCGGCCGGCGCCTACTCGGTGATCGAGGAGCGCGGTCTGCGCGTTCCGGAGGACATAGCGGTCGTGGGCTTCGATGACGGCGAGATCGCATCGTCACTCGTACCGGCTCTCACCACTGTGCACCATCCGATCGTGCAGATGGGGCAACGGATGGCGGAAATGTTGATCCGTCTGATCGAGGGGAAGCCCACCGACCGGGTCCTGCAGCTGACGACCTCACTCGTGATCCGTGATTCGGCATGACTGTGGTTCGCGTTTGGCCCGTACCAGGTCCTTGACCGACGCGCCGTGAGCAGGTGAGGAGCCCGGTGCTGCCGACGACGCCGCCCTATCCGATATCCAAGCCGTGAAGCAGGGCGGGCACTGGGCTGGGGTGTTCAGCACGGCAAGGTCGGTGAGCTGCCAGACGTGCTGCGTTCCCTGCCTCCGGTGGACTCGATGGGCTTCGAGTCCCGCCCCCAGCATGTGCGTGAGGCCTGGGAAAAGAAGGTCTTCGGGGAGCCAGGCTCTGCGGCCCGTCCGACTGGCCTTCGGGCAGGGGACCGTCCTGGGAGCGATTTCCAGGAGAGAGACGCTCCGGTGGACGTGGCCGACTCGGGTGCCTTGCCCGCCACCAGTTGAGGCCGGTGAAGTCCCGGCCTGGACAACGCAAGACCGCGTCTTTGGGTCGTTCTTCCATCCTAAGATCCTTGAGCGGTTCGCGTCAGACGGAACACCACCTGCGCCAACCCGAACGTGACATCAGAGCCAGGTGGGTACGCACTCCCCAGTTGCTCGGCTCAGCCGGTTCGGATCTCCTCGTACCCGCCCCGCCGCGTCAGCAGGGTCCAGGCGTTCCTCGCAGCAAGGATGGGGGCGACCCCGGAGTCGCGCCGGCACCAAGCTTCGGTCTGACCCTTTGCGCCCGCACCAGCCAGCAGGGCCCTGGCGTTACACAGCCCTTGATTGTTGTCCTGATCATCCTTCTCACTCCACGGCTGCTCCGTGATGTCGCGGCGGTGTGTCTGCCTGCTGTCGTCCTCTCCCTGGCCAAGACCTCGGCGATCATCCCTACGGCTCCCTATCTACCACCCCTCTGCCGACAACCATCGCCGTACTGATCGACGACGCCGTACGGCTCCTACGGCAGAACCGGGTAGGCGCTAGAAGCCAACCGGGACACCGGCGACCGAGGAAGACCCCACTGCCCAAGCCCACCTTGGATCGAAAGCAAAACTTTCATCTTCCGAATCAATGCTTACAAATAGTGTAAGCATTGACATCTGGAGTGTAAGTTTTGATCAATGAGAAGAGATGAAGCGCTACTCCTGCTCGGGGAGTATGCAGCAGACCAGCACGGACTGGTGACCACCGCCCAAGCCCGCAACCTCGGTATAGACGACGTCACCATCACACGCCTGACCCGCGCCAGGCACCTGCTCAAAGTAGGACACGGCATCCACCAACTCGCCTCGGCACCGGACCCTTCCCACCTGTCCGTACGCGTGGCATGGCTACGGCTGGACCCGCAACGTCCTGCCTGGGAACGCCACACACCCCGAACCTGGGGCGCGGTGGTCTCCCACGCCAGCGCGGCCCAACTGCACGACCTGGGAGATCTGCCCGCCGAACGCGTCGAACTGACCACCCCCACCGAACGCACCACCCGCGATAAGGCCGTACACCTGCACACCGCCACTCTGGCCGAAGAAGAGGTCATCCTCGTCGCAGGCCTGCCCACCACCACCCCCCTGCGGACTATCACCGACCTACTCGCAGCCCGCCTTGATGGCGGACACATCGGTGGTGTCATCGCCGACGCTGAACAGATCAGACTGATCGACCTCGACGAACTGGCCGAGCGGATCACCCCCGGAGCCACCGCTTACGGATTCCCGGGAAAAGACGGCCACCAGGTCATCGAGGACCTCGTACGCCAAGCCCAAAGACGCCTGGGAGCACAGGTCCGCAACGAGCAGATGCACGATGTGGCCGCAGTGAGTTCAGCCATGGGCGCACTGGCCGGCTCCCTGTCCACCAGATTCGACCTGCCCTACGGAGAGGTCGCCGAAGCTCTCAGCAGGATCGTGGCAAGCCAATCCCAGCTCAACACAGACGTTACGAAAGCCCTGAGCGATAACTCAGCACTGCGGCGGATCCGCAACAACCTGTCCCACATCACGCCTCCGCCCATCGACCCGAACACCATGGCCCGACTCCACAACGCCTTCGCTGCCCTGCAACCGTCTCTTTTCGACACACCTGCCATGACCGATATCCGACAGTCCCTGGCCCTGCTGTCCCACGTCCGACTTCTGCCCCCACCGATGAAAGGACCCATGCCCGCAGAACCGATCAACAGGGAGCAGGACACTGACAGGCAAGACGACACCGATGCCCGAGAAGGGGCCCAGGACGGAGAAGGCGGATGAGCACGGTGACCAGGCCCGAGGACTACCGGACTCCACGGTCCTTCCGCATGGCGCTGACCACGGCCTCCCAAGAACACGCCCAGCAGCACGGACTGAGCATGGAGCATGTGCGGGACTGGTTCTTTTTCCAGCGCCTGGCCGCCCGGGTCTTCCAGGACGATCCACACGGATGGCTGATCCTGGGAGGCCAAGCCCTGCTCATCCGTTACCAAGGCGCCAGCCGCATGAGCCGCGACATCGACCTGCAGTACGCACCCGCCACCGACCTCGACGAAGCCCGTGCGGCCCTGACCCGAGCCTCAGCACAGGACACCAACGACTTCCTCACCTTCCAGGTCCTAGACGGGGCTTCACGGGTCGACCTCGAACACCTCACCCAGTCTGTGAAAGTGCGGGTCTCGATCGCAGGTACCGCCGTCACCACCATCAAAGTCGATCTAGCCGCCGGAACGCGCTACACCGACCCGCCCGCAGAAAGCGAACTGCGGCCCGAACTACCGATCCTCCAACAGGGCGTGCCCTGGCCCCGGGTCCGACTTGCCCCGGCTCTGGGACACGTATGCGACAAGATCTGCGCGATGTATACCCGTTACGGAGAGAACAAAGGCCCTTCTAGGCCGTGTTCCGCGGATCATTCCGGGCTCGCAACCGCCAGGCTGCCTCTCGCTGCGCCGACCACGCTTGGACAGCCAAACCCGGGCTGACCTGCGCTACTCGTCTTGCGAGAGATTGCCTGGAGGCCGCTCGCGGCGATCGGCGCAAGCGCCGAATCAACCGAAAGCATCCACGGAACACGCCCTAGCCGCGTGCGCGACCTGGTCGACATTCTCCTGCTGTGCCAGCACGAGACCTTCGCAGGACCTGGCCTGCACACCACACTGACCCGGGAAGTAGAGCGCCGCCGCGCCCAAGGGAACGATCTCCCTCTCCCGCCGACGTTCCGGATCCCCAACCCCGCGTGGGAAAGCTCTTACCCCGACCAGGCTCGCCAGGTACGAGGACTGCAAGGATGCGTCACCCTGGCCGAAGCAGGCGACGCCGCTGCACGCTTCCTAGACCCGGTCCTGGACTCCCACGCTCGACAAGCCCCCCTGGTCGGTCACTGGAAGAACGAGTCGGGCTGGGTCGTCCCCTACTGAGTTTTTCGTTAGTTGTGTGGGGTTGGAGGATGGACCTCCAGCCCGGTATGAGCAAGGAAGGACCAGGGGAGACGATCGTCTTCGCAGACCCGATTGATGCCTCGTTCGGCTGCGTCGGCGACGTCTGCCAGATGATCACCGGCCACGTTGGCCAACTCCCGGGTCTTGATGGACGACCACAGCATCTCCACGGGATTGAGCTCGGGGGCGTAGGCAGGCAGCCGCTCCAGCGTGAGCCAATCCTGACCCTCCACCCAGGCGCGCATGGCCCGGCTCCAGTGCGCGCTCAGCCCATCCCAGACCAACACCACGTTTTCGCCTTCG